>CAYXQH010000634.1:0-3913 GCA_964467425.1 uncultured Saprospiraceae bacterium | reverse complement strand
TTTTATATTTTGAATTAATAAAAATATGTAGAATTTTTAATTGAAATTATGTTATTTTGCAAAATTATTATATATTGCATTATTGTTTAACATAAGGGTCATAAATCTGGTTGATTGTTTTAAAAGCATACCTGAGATTTCCAATCCGTTTAGGTTTAGGAGTTTATTCTATAATCTCAAAAAACATCCAAATTCAATCCACTGGTTAATAAACAAGATCAGATTACCTTATTAAAATACGAGGATTATGAGTCCGCCAGAACAACCACCGGCAAAGGGTTGTAAAGATTCTTTGCCTAATTCGCTGATAAAAAGGAAATGAATCCTGTCCCATCTAAGGTGTACACTTTATCTAAAAAGTAACACAACAAGAAATTGAAAAATAAAAAACCGGGATCAATTTATCAATATAAAACATAAGGTAAATAATTCCTTTTTATCAATACAAAAGCTCAGATGTAAGATACGTCTGAGCTTTTGTCATTTTAAAAGGAGAAACCAGCTCGAAATATCTTCAAAATAAATCATCGCTTCCCCTAAGTTTTTAGTATACTTGTAAGCCTATATATTACCAGTACATAAAACGAAAGCCCTTTATGAGACCCAATAAGCAAGTAAAATTAAAAATCTCTTATTCCATCCTTTCCAAATCATTAATTTACACGTTCTTTTTTCTCATTTCCTTGACGTCATTTTTTCATTGTAGCTCTAACGATCAAGCAGCAATTTCGCTAAACAAAGATGCATCCATTGTCTTAATTGGAAATAATCTTTGTTCGAGGATGATGAATTATGGTCATTTTGAAACCGAACTGCATTTAAGGTATCCGGATAGTTTATTACTTATTAGAAATATGTGTGATGGTGGAAATACTCCAGGATTCCGACCACACTCGGGAAGAAACGAACCTTGGGCTTTTCCCGGTGCTGAAAAATTTCAAACAGAATTAGCGAATAAATCTCATAGCGAAGGCCACCTGGATACACCAGATCAATGGCTTCATCTTTTGAAAGCAGATATCATTTTAGGCTTTTTTGGTTATAGTGAATCTTTCGAAGGAGCAGCAGGTGTAGAAAATTATAAGGCGGAATTAGAAGCCTTTATTCAGTACACTCAAAATCAAAAATATAATGGAAAAGGTACACCACAATTGGTTTTAATTTCGCCAATTGCTTTTCAAAATCTGTCTGATAAATACGACCTTCCTAATGGTAAACTTCAAAACGAAAACCTTGCAATGTATACTGCCGCTATGCAAGAAGTCGCCAATAAAAACAGTGTTCCTTTTATAAATGTATTTAATGCCACCAAAAAATGGTTTGATGAAGGAACAGAGTTGACCATTGACGGATTACAAATGACAGATGAAGGGTATCAACGATTTTCTAAACTAATCGCGGATAAAATTTTTGGTTCGATGGATCAGAAAGCGACTAGACATCAACAATTAGTACATGATGCAGTTCAGGAAAAAAATTGGTTTTGGCATAATGATATAAAAGTACCAAACGGAGTACATGTCTTTGGAAGGCGATACAAACCTTTTGGTCCAGACAATTATCCGGATGAGATTAAGAAAAACCGGGAAATGACAGCGATTCGCGATCAAGCAATTTGGGCCGCTGCTCAAGGTCAAAATATGGATGTAGCGCTGCTAGATAAAAATACAACGGTATTACAGCCAGTCGAAACCAATTATGACACAGATAAAAAAGGAACACCCCAGAAATACCTTTATGGAAAAGAAGCGGAGGATCAATTGACCATGGCTGAAGGTTATAAAGTAGAACTCTTTGCTTCCGAAAAAGAATTTCCCGACCTCGCTAATCCTGTACAAATGTCTTTTGATAATAAAGGCAGGTTATGGGTTGCTGTGATGCCGACCTATCCGCATTGGAAACCGGGCGATTCAAGACCAAGCGATAAATTAATTATCCTCGAAGATACCGATGGAGATTATAAAGCAGATAAGCAAACAACTTTTGTAGATGATCTGCACATACCTGTAGGTTTTGAATTTGCACCAGAAGGCGTGTACGTTTCGCAGGGAACAAATCTTGTGTTGATTTCCGATACCGATGGCGACGACAAAGCTGATAGAAAAGAAATTTTGCTTAGTGGTTTCGATGACCATGATACGCATCATACTGCCGGAGCCTTTTGCGCAGACCCTTCCGGAGCAATCTATATGGGCGAAGGTGTTTTTCTACATACGAATGTCGAAACAGCCTATGGTCCGGTTCGAGCTACTAATGGCGGATTTTATCGCTATGCGCCACAGCGCCATCATCTGGAACGGACAGCGCAATTATCTATTCCAAATCCATGGGGTATTGCTTTTGATGAGTGGGGGCAAAATTTTTTCGCCGAAACTTCTGGACCAGCGATGCGCTGGATGATGCCAGGAAGTGTAAAACCAATGTATGGAGTAGCAACACACAAATCCTTTGATCTAATAGAAGAGGCACATAAGGTCAGACCAACTTCCGGTTTGGAGTTTGTGCACAGTCGACATTTTCCAGACGAAGTACAGGGGGATTTGTTGATTAATAATACAATAGGATTTTTAGGAACAAAACAACATGCTTTTAAAGAGGACGGTACAGGTTACGTTTCTAATCATCGCCTTGATTTGATTGTTGGTGCAGATAAGAATTTTCGACCAGTCGATATGGAGTTTGCTCCTGATGGATCTTTGTATTTTATTGATTGGCATAATGTATTGATCGGTCATATGCAGCATAATGCACGTGATCCATTAAGAGATCATGCACATGGTCGGGTCTATCGAGTTACTTATCCTTCCAGACCTTTGGTTGAACCTGCACAGATAGCTGGAGCAAGTATCGAAACCCTTTTAGGAAATTTAAAATTACCAGAATATCGGACCAGATATCGAACACGAAGAGAGCTTCGAGGAAGGGATACCGATAAAGTTTTAGGGGAATTAAAAACCTGGGTGTCGAATTTAGATAAAACAGATGCACAGTACGAACATCATTTGCTAGAAGGTTTATGGGTGAGCTGGGGGCTGAATAAAGTTGACGAAGATTTGATGCGTCAATTATTAAAAGCTAAAGATCACAGAGCAAGAGCTGCAGCGGTAAAAGTCTTGCGTTATACTGGCCATCAAATAAAAGACCAGGCGGATTTATTAATGGAGGCAGTAAGGGACGAGCACGGTCGTGTACGCCTGGAAGCGCTCGTTGCCGCATCCTGGCTCGAAAAGGAAAAGGGGGTAGCAATCTTAAATGAAGCTGCTCAAAAACCTTTAGATAAATGGATGGTTCATGCCCATGTTGCAGCGCTATCTCACATTAATGGAGAGATTCCGGACAAAGAAGAAGTGGAGGATAAAGGAGCACTTTTAGCCGGAGCAAAATTGGCACTCTATACACAAGGGAAAACACTTTATAATAAAGAAGGCTATTGTTCGACCTGTCATCAAAAAAACGGAAAAGGTTTAGTCGCCTCTGGTTTTCCTCCTTTAGCAAGAACGACTTGGGTAAACGGAGATGAAGAACGTTTGATCAAATTGACTTTAAAAGGAATAATGGGTCCTTTAGAAGTAAATGGTAAAAGCTACCCAGGCCAAGTGCCTATGACTCCTTTTGGAGGGATTATGAATGATGAAGAAATTGCTGCAGTTTTAACCTATGTCCGAGCTTCATTTGGAAACGAAGCAGAAATGATTACTCCAGAAAAAGTAAAAGCCGTCAGAGAAGCCATTAAAGATCAGGAAAGTTTTTACATTGCTGAAGATTTATTAAAACAACACCCGATGTAGCTCAATAAAATATTATCTATATGGTCTAGATAGAACAGCGGGTTGGGAGTGACAAAATAGGTGGGAGCGGGTGCCAGCTCTGACGAGTCTGATACGACTGTCAAAGAGTCATCAGACCTGCGTGT
>CAYXQH010000633.1:0-3921 GCA_964467425.1 uncultured Saprospiraceae bacterium | reverse complement strand
GAAATTAAATTGGAATCAGCATCCGGTCAAGGCACTAAATTTTTAATCCAGTTCCTAATTGAAGAAGTAGCTGAAACCAAAGAGGAAAACAATATTATTACAAACCAAATACCTTCTCGTCAAGTAAAAACTACACTTTTAGTAATTGAAGACGATCCTGATTTGGCTGATTTTATAAAATCTGTATTTGAACAAAAGTATGAATTGAAAGTTGCTAATTCAGCAAATGTAGGATGGTCGATTGCGCAAAGTGTGGTGCCGGATATCGTAATTAGTGATTGGAACTTGCCAGATCAAAATGGAGGCTGGGTTTGTAATCAAATTAAAAAGAATCCGCTAACTGCGCATATTCCTGTTATGATTTTGACGGGAAATAATAATGACCTGAACAAAAAGCAAGCTTTCGATGCTGGAGCAATTGCCTGGATGAGCAAACCTTTTCAGATCGACCTCTTGCAAAAGCAACTTAAATCATTGATTCTTCAACAAGAAAACGTCAGAGAAAAATGGCGTAAAAACCATGAAACTAAGCAGGAACAACTTGCAAAAGAACAGGAAGTACTGGAAGAAATAGATCCTTTTTTACAGCAAGCAACGACCTTGATAAATGAACATATTTCAAATGAAGCTTTTGGCGTCGAACAAATGGCAGAGCATTTTGGAATTCATCGAGTACAATTAGGTCGAAAGATTAAAAGCCTTACAGGATCATCGCCTAAAAAAATAATCCTGGATATCAGAATGAAAAAGGCAATGACTTTATTGCAAAAAACAGAAAACGGAATTGCAGAGGTCGCTTATGCCACCGGATTTTCAAATCCTAACTATTTTGCGACAGCTTTCAAAAAATATTTTGAAATGACTCCAACTGAAGCACAAAAAAACAGAAATGATTAAATGGAAGTTGATCATATTATTTTTGTTTGGCGTATTGCTAGTAAAAGGGCAATCTGCAGATCAGCTATTGCAAGAGCAATTATCCGAAGTAGAAGGAAAAGAAAAGTTGGAAATTATTCAAAACTGGTTTCAAACAATTGAGCGAAATAATCCCACCCCATGGATGGAGGCATTGAACACACTTAAGCAAACTGCAGAAGAAGTGTTACCTCCAGATGAACGTTTAAAATGGACCTTACCTATTAAGTTGAAATTTGCAGAGCAGTTGATGTTTATGGGTTTCCGTAAAAAATCGGAACTGGTATTATATAATGTAAAACCTAATTTGGATAATGAAAATCAGTTAGAAAAGGAATTATTATTAGAATGGTTGATTTCAGCAGCTAAGATAACTTATCAGAAAACAGAAAATATTGATTCTATCGAAGTCCATTTGCAGCCTGCACTTACTTTAGCTAATGAGTTGAAAAATGACGATTTAAATTATTCCTTGTACAAAACAAATGCATGGATTGCAATCGAGGCTGGAAAAAACCAAAAAGCAGTGGAGTGGTTGAATAAAGCTGAAGCTATTAAAAATAAGATTTCCGTATCAAATCAAGAACAGATTGAACTACAGTTTTACAAAGCAGTAACACGCAAGAATTTAAATGAAACCCAAGGTGCAGGCGAGGAATTTCAAAAACTGCTAAAACAATTAGATCAGGTAGATTCAACCCTCGCCTTACAAATTCAAATTGCCTATGGAGATTTTCTTTGTCGATCTGGAAAAAGTAAAGAAGCTATTTCCCATCTAAAAAGCTTGAAACCCCAGCTTGAAAAATATGACATCATGTTGTATTGGCAAAAACAAATTTATGCACATGCGGACTGCCTCACAAGTATTGGAGATTATGAAGCGGTAAAATGGGTATACGAAGACTATCGACATAGATTTAACGATGAAGCAATTCGAGAACGTAATCATATAATTAGTGAGTGGGAAAAGAAGCTTGATATTTCCAAAAAGAAATCAACTATTTTAAGTTTGGGTGAAGAACAAGAATTACTCAATGCCCAATTCAGATCCAGAATGGCCATCGGTGCGGTTCTCCTTACCTTGGGCTTAGGCACCATGATTTTCTTTTTTGTACGAAATCGAAATCGAAAACGTCAATTAGAGTTGGAGTTGGAAAAAGATCGGCAAATCGCTGAAAATCGTGATCGCCTTTTTTCTACCATAACTCAAGAAATCCGAACGCCGCTTGCTTTAATGATGGCACCCCTTGAACGAGCAGAATTAATAGCAACTAAACCTCAGGTGGTAAATGATTTAAAATTGGCTCAACGTAGTGGAGGCAGATTGATGCAGCTCTTTAATCAAATTTTAGATTGGAACAAAGCAGAATCAAAGGCTTTAATACATAACCCTCAACCAGGACAATTAGACATTGTTTTCCATGAATTTCGAGATCGGTTTGAAGCACAGGCAAATGAAAAGGGCGTGATTTTTAATACATCGTTTAATATACCGAATGAAACCTTTTCCATTGATTTCGACAAACTGGATAAAATTGTTTCCAATCTGGTAGGGAATGCGATTAAGTTTTGTGAGCCTGAAACTGAAGTGAACTTAATTGGTAAACTAGTCGATAATAATAAACTTCATATTGAGGTAGTGGATCAAGGAGCAGGAATTGCAAAAGAGGAACAAGAAAAACTTTTTGATCGACACTTTCAAGGAGCACAAGGAAAGAAGAAAGGAGGAACTGGAATTGGACTTTCTCTGGTTCGTGATTTAGTTGATTTATTAAAAGGAGATATTCGCCTTGAATCTGAACTTGGAGTAGGTACCTCCTTTTTTGTTGACTTGCCTGTTCAACGTTTATCAATAGAGAAAGAATCTGGTCAATTCAAGACAGATAGTGATGGGGCAGATGTGTTGTTAGGGAATAATCAACCGATGGTATTAGTAGTAGAGGATGAACCTGACATGCTTCATTTTTTGCAATCTGCTTTAGAAATAAAATATCAGGTCAAAACGGCCAATTCAACAAAGGCAGGTCTTTCTATTGCTTTGGCGAATATCCCGGATATGATCATAAGTGATTGGTCACTACCTGATCATGATGGTGGCTGGCTTTGTCGCCAACTAAAAAATAATGAATTAACTGCTCATATTCCGGTTTTGATACTAACAGGGTTTAGTAGTGATCAAAACATGAACGAAGTTCTGGAGTCTGGTGCTATCGGAAGAATGAAAAAGCCTTTTAAGCTAGATATTTTAAACCGACAGCTAAAAGCTATTGAAAAACATAATCTCCAGGCTCAGAAACACTGGGCATCTTATGCCGGATTCTCTGTTAAAGAAGCAGTTCCTTCAGAAAAAATAGATCCATATTTACAAAAAGTAAAAGAAGCCTTAGAAGAAAACTATCAGGAGGAAACGTATTCTGTAGAAAAGATGGCTTCTGATTTATTAATTAATCGAACCCAGCTGTTTCGTAAGATAAAAGCGATTTCTGGTCAGAGCCCTAGTGACTTGATTCGTATTTTTCGCTTAGAAAAAGCTCAAATACTCCTAAAAGCTGGTCAAAAAAGCATAGCTGATATCGCTTTCGAAGTAGGATTTGGAAGCCAAAGTTACTTTAGTACTGCTTACAAGAATCATTTTAGCCACTCTCCAGGAAAAGATTTAGCTCAATCTTAGCTTTTCCCTTCTTTCAATCCCTCTTTTTAGCTGTTTCAAAATCGAAGATCACTGTATCCTGAGTTAAAATTGATGCTTTTCAACAATAAAATTTCACTTTTTTTGAATAAAATACACTTATTAAACTGCTGAAAATCAGTGTTTTAGATGTATTGTTTCATTTTTAGAGACCTTTTCAACCATAGCGAAAGGGAAAACCCTCCTCTTGCCCCCATATTTGTATCGAACAATACAACAAACAACATCTTGTTCAAAAGAATTAATAACATTTTAAAACATAAAAAAACAATTATCATGAAAAATTTAAACGAGATCAAAACGCAAATCACAACTTC
>CAYXQH010000632.1:0-3921 GCA_964467425.1 uncultured Saprospiraceae bacterium | reverse complement strand
AGTTGAAATACTAAAACCTAAATAACCGTGTAGACCATTGTATCCATCTTGAGGTAAAACAACAGGAGACGTTTCCGTCTTAGCTCCAAAAATAATTCTACTTGCATTATGACCACTTACTGATTGATCTGCAGGAGACATTACATTGTACTTATGTATTTTGGTACTTCCATCAGCAAGGGTGTTGAAAATTTTATTTTGATATAAATCTATTTGTATTTCTACATTACGTTCTTGATCTTTCAAATGTATTGACCACTCATCCCTTCGTGTTTCTACAAGATTAGACCTTATCGCACCATGACCATCTAATTCTACCCAGTTTTTAAATTGCTTCATTACAAATTCGCCCAGATATTTTTCATCCACATTTTTTACATTCGTATGATTGGTTTTGTTTTCCTGAGTAACCGTATGTCTATTATTACACGAGGTTATCGCAATTGAGACTAATGTGAGTACTGCTAACAATTTCAGTTTATCCATGATTATTTGTTTTAAGGTGGAATGAGCGTTCTTTGAAAATTTGCTCTAAAGGGTTGTATGAATCTACAAAAAATATCTATACGGTTTGCTTATAAAACCTATTCATACTCAAAACATAGATTCTATTAGTGCAGAAAGAACTAATACATTTGAGATATTTTTCATTATTAACAAGCAGATAGGCTTTTCTATGTTCTTGGAGAACACTAAATTATGCTACATCAATAGTGTATGATGTTCTTGCTAAAAAGTAAACATGTAAAGTTGAAAATAACTTACGAGCCTGTCAGATAATTTTTGAGTGGTTCTTCGAAAAGTTTCCCGGTAAGGATTAACAGGTCAATATATTCTTTATAGATAGATTCCTCTAGCTCTAAGATATCTATATCATATTCGATGAGGTCCATTTTATTTTTAATGATGGGCAATGGACTTGCGCCTTCTTCTTTAGCTGCTCGTTTTACTAATTCCTGAGATCGAAATCGTATACTTTTAAAAAGTTGGCGAGCATAAGTCAATTCATCCAACAACAATTCAATTTCTTTTTTCTTCTTCTCTACTTCTATAGCATGCAATCGAACTTGAACTTCATATTCTTCTACTGCTTGTTCTTTCTCCATAGAAAGCTCTTCCATCTTCAGGCGGTTACTGGATGCAAAAGGCAATTGAAAGCCTAATCCTATAGAAACCTTTTCTCTAAAAAAATCGTCATGCGGTCCACTATATCTCAATTGTATAAAATCTAAATATTTTTTCTGTTCTGCTATTTCAATAGCTGTTTCAGCTTCAATCAGTCGCATATCAAAGGCATTTTCCTGTTGCTCATTCACTGGAGGTAAAGAAAAAACACCTGATTTGATTTCGGCTGCAATTACATCAATCGAAATCATCTTTGAGGTATCCAATTCAATATTTTCGGATAAAGATTGAGCGAGAAACTTTTCTATTTTAAAAACTTTCAGTTTCAGATCGTATACATCTTTTTGAATTTCTATAAGGTCTTTAACAGAACTCCCCGGCAATAAAGCTAGTCTATTCACCACTTTTTCTTCATCTTCCAGCAAGACCAACAGTTGCTTTTGTCTTGTTAATTCTTTTGAGGCAAAATATAAATTCACCCAATCCTGATAAGCCGCTTCAACAAAATCTCTTTTCAAGTCCTGTTGCTCAAACGATTTTTGTTCCTGGAGTAATTGAAAATATTTATCCTGTGCCGTTGATACTTTGGTAGATGTTGGCCGGATTCGAACCGTATATTCCTGACGCTTAAAATCCAACTCATCAGTTTCTGTTCGAAACTGTATTTCTTGTATCGGAGCATGCCTAAGTATAGAAGGATTATTCGATCGACTTTTTAAAATAGTATTAATCTGCTCCGTTGTTTCATCCAACAAATCAGTAAAGCGGAGCAAGTCCTGAGCACAAAGACCAAAACAGCTCAACATTAAAATAGAAAAGAGTATCGTTTTTTTGGAATCCACTATTACTTAATTTGATCTTTTAAATCTTCTACCAGATTCTTTTTTCGAACTGGATCAGAAACTCCTTTAGGTGGGTTTAAAAATTTCAAGATCACTTTTTCCTTTTGTAAAAAACTATTATCAGAGGGAATAGAAACCAACACTTCCAATCCATAGGTTTTGAAGTCTGGTATTTTTCGAAGTCGTTCCGGGATTTCTACTATACGCGATCCAAGTCCAACCACCTTTCCATAACAAGTAACATTCTCATCTCGGATTGATTTTATAATAAATGAATCACCTTCTACTACATGAACAATCAAATCTTCATGGACAAACCCTTTCACTAAGTTTGGATGTGGATCATAAAAGGTCACGAGCGTTTTATAAGAAGGAATATGTTCTTCTTCTTTGCAATGCAAATTACCAACGATTCCTTCAGATGGAGCAACCAATTGATCATGAATAATTTTATTCTCTTCTTTAAAAACACCTTCTGCAACAATTCTTTGTTTCTTTATATTAACAGTATTTGCATTAAGGCGCATCTCATTCTGAATTTTTCTAACCTGCTCTCCAAAAGAATTCACTACTGTCGTTCTTTCTGTTTCCAGTTCAATAATTTTATCCGATAAAGGCTTATAAGCACTTTCGACAGACTCTACACTTTCTAGATTACTATATAATGACCTTTGAAAATCTCGTTCTTTTTTCAGTTTTTGAATATCTGCATCTATCGCTTCTAATGCTAATTTTTCTTGACTTTTCAAGATACGAATATCTGCTTCTTTTTCACTGACCCACATTCTATCTCTCGATTCTAATTCATCGATTTTAAATTGCTGGTCATCTAAGACTTCTTTTGCTTTGATTCGATATAAATCTAAAAGCGGTTCGCCTTTTAGTACGCGTTGACCTGGTGTTACATATATTTTTCCTACAGCTGTTGGGTAATTAAAATTAATCTCTGTCTCTTTATTTTCAGCAAAACCATAAAATAAAACAACGTCGTTTTGAAATGAGTTATTTAATTGCCAAAGGCCAATTCCTACTAATACTACAATAATGTAAAAAACATTTAAAAATCTCATATCATAAAGTTAATCTTTGTTTTCCAAATCGAATTCGAACGCCTCGTACATCTTCTAAGCGTTCTATTTCATCTGAGAATTCAACAAATTTTTTCCGTTTTTTCAACCGAAATCCAATGGTCAATTCTTTATATCGCATCCGTTCAACTTCCTTCACTATGGCAATTTTTTCTCCTTCAGCAGTTGTTGCTATAACTTCGCTTTCCGTCTCCTTAGGTACTCGATCTTTCTCTTCAATAGTTTCTTCTTCGCCCGTATTCACTTTAAGGTTTAACAACCTGATTTGTTCAATTTCATGAGCCCGGCAATAGCTTTTTATTACCTTCTTCAGCACATTCTCTGTGTTTCCTTCTAAAGGCACTCTTATCCTTAAAGACCCAACCAGGTTATTGTTATCAGAAAGCGGAGAGACTCTCATTATAAAAGCAGCACAACAAAAGCCAATGGTTCCAATAAAGGCTGTTGTAAATCCAAAAACACCACAGGCAATACCCGCAGCTATCGAAGCAAACATAAAGGTGATATTTCTTGGATCGTCCAATTTTGTTCTAAACCGAATAATCGCTAATGCCCCCAACATCCCTAAACCTCTGGCAAGAGAATCTCCAATTGCTTGCATGATCGTAGCAGAAACAATTGCGATCAATGCCATAGACTGTAGAAAATGAGTTGGTCGATTTACATCACGAGAAGTCACTTCGTAGGTCAACACAATCAATGAAGACAAGAAAAACGCACATAACACAGTAATCATGATAGATAACTGTGTAGGGTTTTCTGTATTACTATTGTTTAATAAAAACTCAAACATATTTTCAAATAAATAGGTCTTACATCAAAAAAGCTAGCCTTACCCCACAAAAAATGTAGGTAGGCTTGTTTTT
>CAYXQH010000631.1:0-3925 GCA_964467425.1 uncultured Saprospiraceae bacterium | reverse complement strand
ATTTCCTGTTCCGCTTTTTTAATATCTGCAAGGATTTCTTTTTCATTTAAAACTAGAAGGACAGAGTCTAATTTACCTGCCGTAAAAAGTCGATGAGCGGTCGCTGTTCTATCTGTTGCATCATCTAAATTGGTTTTGGCAAATTTTTCAGCCATTTCCTCTGCCTGGGATTCTGCTGCTTTTCTTTTTTCCTCTAAATCAAAAAGTGCTTGCCGATAGGCTGCATTCTCCAGGGTAACGGCTTCGTACTGTTGTTGAATTTTTTGGAGCCGCTTTTTATAGTTCTTATTGATCTGTTGAATATTGGTTTTATAGTATTGGTCGGCATATTTCCGCCATTGTCCTTTTGGGCAAAGGAATAATTTGACTGGTCGTTGTGCTTTATCATTTTTAGGCAAGGTGACTCGCAGGTCTCTTCGATTCACTATTTCGTAGCCGGTACGTTCTATTTTAAGCGTGGCGGAAGCTCCTGGTTGTTTTTTATCATATACCAAAGTGAATTTGCCATCCGCCTGATTGGCTACAGCATCAGTAGTACCAAAGGATTTGATCTGCGCAGGATAAGCGGATTGGCCATTGCTGTTTTGAATCGTGATGTAACCGGTCAGGGATGTTTGAGCAAGGCAAAATTGATTTAAGCCTAGACTTAAGAGTATTATAAAAAATCGTTTCATTTTGGCTGAGATTAAGTGTTTGTTTTAACGCTAATTTTAATAATTACCAAAAGACCTTTTTTGCCGGTCTAATTCAATTTCAAGTATATTTTTATTTGAATGGAAGGGTATTAATTTTGAGGCAAACTCATGCCATTGGGATGCATTTTCTATCCAGTCATCCTCCTTTTTTTCAATGGCAAAATCAATGTAGGAAAGCAACTTTTCACAAGCCCCTAGCTTGTCGAATACACCTTGTGACTTAAAGGAATTTGAATACAGAAAGGTAATATGTTCGTTGATACTATTGAGACTTTTATCATCTTTATCAACAGCTAACAAATAAAACCTGTTTGCTTCTTCCCAATCTTCTTTCTCGGCATAAGTCTGCGCTAAAATTTTTAATTGTTGCAAACTTAAGTCTTTGAGTTTTTCGCCATTTGCGATCAGCGAATCACCTTCATTAATTAAAGTGTTTGCTTCATTTATCTCATCTTGGATTCGTTTTAAATCTGCCAATAAAATTTCTTCATTTAGAACAATCAATACCGAGTCAATTTTCCCTTCTGAAAACAAACGATATGATTTTTTGTAGCGATCACTTGCATCATCCAAATTAGCTTTTGCAAATCGGTTTGACAGATTATGTGCTTGTGCTTCTGCTAATTTTTTTTGTTTTTTATATTCTTCAAGCGCTCTTTCGTAATCATCATTAGCAATGAGGGCTTCTTTTTTTTTCTTTTCTAGTTCTTTGATTTGTTTTTGATAAGTTTTATAAATTTCTTTTTGATTAATCTCGTAAAACTCATTTGCCCTTTTTCGCCATTCTCCTTCTTTACATAAATATATTTTGACATCTTTCCGTAGGTCAGAAGGATCTGGAATAATTAGGTCATCTAAAATTTCTTCATTTACAACTTCGTAGCCTGTTTTTTCTACGTATAAATTCACCTCCATTCCAGGCATTTTATTAGGATAAATTAATTTAAAGGAACCATCATTGGAATTTACGATAGCATCGGTTGCTCCAATAGATTTAATTTGTGTAGGATAAGCAGATTGATTTCCAGAATTCTGAATAGTAACATACCCAGAAAGTGTTACACCATACTTAGATTGTGCAGAGAGGTTTCCCAGCACCGCCAGGAAGAGAAGAGTAAAAATATGTTTCATGGTTAAAAACTTTATTGATCTATTTTAAGTACAATGTCTAATGCTCTTCCGGTCGAAGGGGTAGCCGAACCTTTCCAACCAAGGAAGCCTTTTTTATTGGCATACAATTCATATTCAGCTTGTTGTTTTTCAAGGGGGATAGAAAGAGTATAGTTGCCTTGTGCATCCGTTTGAGTAGTTTCAGAACCAAATCCAACAACTGCTTCAGCAACAGGAATGCCTTTGATATCGTCCACTATCTTCCCTGTTATTTTAGATAAGCTTCCATCCGGTTCTATTAGGACTGTTTGGCTTCCTCCTTCAATCCTAACCGAATCTTTTACCAGTTTCCAATATGGTGTTTTCAATTGTACTGGTAATAATTCTCCTTTTTTACTTGTAGGAAGAGATTTAAAATCCGCTGTATTATTATTAAATGCATCGCTAGGTCTAAAAACATTATCTACCCAAAGTTCAAGCTTCGCATTTTCTATTTTGGGATAGGTGTCCGGAACTTTTGTTGAAGGGTTTTCGGCTAGTTGAATAGAGAAATCAAATGGGCCTAAGTTACACCTATCATTACCCACGGTCTGCGCCGGATTGACCAGATATACCAATGCAAAAACTCCAATCGCACCACTGGCTTTGACACCAGCTTTTGATTTAAAATTAAACATTCCTGGAAGTTGACTAGCCAATAAACCTGCTGCAATAGCTAGTGTAATTCGAAAAGCTAAGAATTGAGCAGAGGTAGGACATGGCACAAACATTAGCAAAGCTATCATTCCAAAAAGCATTGCTAAGCCTAATATCCATGCGAATTTGCTATTTATCTTTGGGGTGGAAATCTCAGGGGGGGAGCCTTGAGGCCTGTTTTGACGGTTTTCGTTTGTTTTCATCTTGTGTTATTGGCGATTATAATTCAAATAAAGTTACATGTTTAAACTTAAAATGTAAACAGTACACATAAAAAGAGTTGGACTAAAACATGATTTTTTAGTAGAAAAGCAAGAATCCCCCTACTAGTGGGTGGTGTGATTTTGCTTTAAAATTTGGTAATTTTTAAGAAGTAATCACTCAAGAGTTTTTAATTCAATATTTCGTCTCCCAAAGTACCACATTACAAAAGCTCCTGTTGCAAACATCATCAAAGAATATACTGCTGCTGGAACACTCAATTCTGGTTTCGATAAAATCGTTGTTGCGATAACGATTGCAAGTGTTCCATTTTGAATGCCATTTTCAATCATAATAGAAATCGATTGCCTAATATTGAGCTTAAATATTTTAGCCGTAAAATACCCTAATGACATTGTCAACACATTTAACAGGATAGCAATAAATCCTACTCTTTTGATAGACTCCAGGAGTATTGCTCTGTTTGCTATAATAATTCCTACCAGAATAAGTACGAAAATAACCGTCGATGCAATTCGCATGGGCTTATCCATCTGCTGAGCGAATGCAGGTTTGAAATGTCGAATAAGCATCCCTATAGTTATCGGAATTATAGTAATCACCATCACTTTTAAAATCGCATCCAGAACATCCATTTCAACGACCGCTTTGCCATCTCCCATAAAATGAAAAATAGCATAAGAAACAATCAAAGGAATCGTCACGATGGTCACAAAACTTGATATTGCAGTCATGGTAATGGACAGGGCAATATCTCCTTTGGCAACATGTGTAATCAAATTACTGGTCACTCCTCCGGGGCAAGCAACAATAATCATAAATCCTACTGCCATCATTGGCTCAATGGAAAATACACTCACTAAAACAAAACCAATAATCGGCAACATAATGAGCTGATTAAACAACCCTAAAATCGTTGCTTTAGGATAAACTAGGACTCTTTTAAAGTCATCTATGGTTAAGGACATTCCCATACCGATCATGATAATCGCTAGGGAGAGTGGTAGTATGACAGTGGTTAGTATGGAGCCTTCCATTTGGTTTTTTTATGTAATAAATAGTACTAAAATTATTCCTCGAAATTTAATTCAGTCCATGAAATGAATGATGGTTCCCGTTCTTGAATATTGAATATTCTTTTAATCAATTTTATAAAACCAATGCTCCTTCCGGCGCTGTGATATCCATAAAATCAGGCTCTC
>CAYXQH010000630.1:0-3926 GCA_964467425.1 uncultured Saprospiraceae bacterium | reverse complement strand
TTTCATCTTACAAAGTTAAAATTCTGGGGCATTTATTTTTTATGCCTTGCCTTAGAGGCGCTTAATAATAAATACCAATTAGGTTCCTGTGAAACCTTTAATAGTGCACAAATCTATGATGGCGACTTATTCGTTTGTGGTCGATATAATTTTGCAGGAGGTGGAACTAATAAAATGCGAGGAGCAGTGAGTCGCCTCGATTTAAATGGATTGGAAGAATGGACTAAATTGTACTTAGTTGATGTAGCTGATAATGCTCGTCTTTATGCTCCGGATCTACTTATTGAAAATGATGAAATAATCGTTATTCAGCAGGGCGATAAAAATGGTACAAGTGTTACCAATCCAGAAGTCTTTGTCACAAAATCTGATTTGAATGGCAACCTGATCTGGGCGAAAGAATATGTGCTTAATGTAAATACGAACATTGGATTTTCCGAAATACTCAGCCTTCCAGATGGTTATGTCATGTTGGGAAGAGATGTTAGTCAAAACAATCTATTCATTTTAAAAACAGATAAAGATGGTAATTTCTTGTGGTCAAAAAATTACGGAAATACCGCTGATTTTAGAACAGGCGCTTCCAATGTTGAAATGTTGTTGCATGATGTATATTTATACTTCACTGGTTGGACTTCAAGCCTCGGAAGCGGAGATGAAGATGTCTTATTGGGAAAGGTCAATCTAATGGATGGTTCCATTAATGATGCTTGCATTTTTGTGGAAGATTTAACTTTCAGCGTTAATGATTTTCAAAATCCATACGAAGGCTTACATAACTTGACGAATATTCCAAATAATATTAATCCCGTATTTCCTATGCTAAACTCAACGTTGAGTCCCCTAACGGAAACAACGCTTTGCTCGGCTAGCTGTGAGGAAATTTGTGATAACGGAATTGACGATGATCTGGACGGTTATGTTGATTGCTATGATAGTACTTGTGATTGTGAAATTGATAATTGTATAGAAACAGAATTTGAAACTAATTTTGCCGTAAAGCTAGCGTGGGAAAGTCAGATAGATTTGGTGGCGGTAGACGCCACTCCTATTATTGCCAATTTGAATCCGCAGGTAGACGACATTCCCGAAATTATTGTTGGTATTTCCCCTCCCCTTGTCACCACTTCTAACTCAAACAGGTTGCTCATTTTCAGAGGGGATGGTTTAAATAATATTGCACCTCGTGAACTAAACATACAAAGCGGATACGACATGTATCCTGATGCAAAGCCCGTAGTGGGTGATGTAAACGCTGATGGCATTCCCGAATTGCTAATTATTTCCGCAGATAGACGAATCAGGGTTTATAGTAATTATAGTGAAACAAGTACCACGGTTATGGAACAAATAGCCGTGTCAACTCAAACAGTAGCTAATAGAGACTATGTTGCTTATCTAGCCGATTTTGACCAAGATGGCATTTCGGAAGTTTATTGTGGCAATGAAGTTTTTAAGTTCGACTTTTCTGGTCCAGCCGTTTCTTTAGAACGCGTATTATTAGGCACAGGTAGCATTGGACAAATGGTCAGAAGAGATTACCAATTCAATGCTTGTTCTCCTATAGCTGCTGACCTGCTTAGCCCGGCAGATTGTTCAGGCGATCCAGATTGCAATGGTTTAGAAATCGCCGCTGGGGATATGATTTACTCTATAGATATTGATCCTAATGATGGGGATGGTATGGAGATAAAAATTCAAAAAGACCTTAATGTTTTACAATCTGATTTTAACTATTGGGATGGATACACTGCTGTCGCTGATATGAATTTAGACGGTATTCTGGATATCGTCGTAGCTGGCCGTCGAGATAATAAATACGGATTGTATATCTGGGACAAAAACGGAATCATACAGTTTTTTCCAAAACCTGTTTCTGACATTGACGATATTTTTGGCGCATTGCCTTGTATAGCTAATGTTTATGATGATACCCAAAGTGGTGCGGTAGAAGATTTTCCAGAAGTTATTATTACCTCTCGCTTCCAATTATTAAGTTGGAATCTTAATGCCGCTCAAATTTCACCTGCCACCCCTTATTGGTGGGAACTCCCGACTACGGATGCCTCCGGTATGACTGGTGTAACTGTTTTCGACTTTAATGGTGATAATATTTCTGAAATAGTATACAGAGATGAAGACAACCTGAGGATCATGTATGGTGGAAACGCACCTTTCCCTACCGGAGTTGATGTCGATCGTAATTGGGAAACTTTCATATCCGGTTCTGGCACATTTGATGAGCATCCGGTGGTAGCGGATATAGACAATGACAAACAGGCAGAGATTATTCTCACCAGTTTTACCTACGCTGGTAACAATACACCTGCGGGTGATTACAGAGGTCGCCTTCGAGTATTCGAATCTGACCCACAAGCGGGAGGCCCCTGGCTTTCGGCGAGAAATATTTGGAATCAATACAATTATTTCGTAACAAATGTCAACGATGATTTAAGCATTCCGATAGAACAACAACAGCATCATATTGAATTCCCAGAACCTGGAAGTGGACTTTATCCTTTGAATAATTTTTTAGCACAAGTACCCATATTAAATGATAATTTTATCCCTTATTTGCCTTTACCTGATGCGACGGTAGAAGTAGCTGACTTAGTCTGTGGTCTCGATTCTTTTACAATTTCTTTAACCATTTGCAATATTGGAGATGCATTATTACCAATAGAAACTCCGGTCGCCTTTTATGATGGTGATCCCCAAAATCAAGCCGCTAGCATACACAGGGTCAAGTTAACTCCAATTCAAGTTCAACAGGGTACTTGCGAAAACATCAACTTTACTGTTCTAAACACGGCAGCCTCGACCTTACACGTAGTTGTAAACGATAACAATTCGATTTCAACACCCTACAGTTTGCTGGATGACTTTCCGGTAACGGCAATTTTAGAATGTGATTATACCAATAATATCAGCTTTTTTGAATTAGAAGATGGTCCTTTGAGTTTAGATCTTGGCCCTGATATCGTTGTATGCCAAAATGGGGTATTCACTTTTGATGCAGGTATCGGATTCGATTCTTACACCTGGCAAAACGGAGAAACAGATCCTACTTTTACCGCCTGGGAACCAGGCACCTATTGGGTCGAAGTCACTGGTGCTTGTGAAACAATACTGAGAGATACCGTTTCAATTATCCTGGATGAAGCAACGGTGGTGGATCTTGGAAGGGATACCATTTTATGTGATGCAAGTAGTTTAACTTTTTCAGTTCCAGGATTTGATGATTACCAGTGGACTCCTTCCGAAGGCCTTGATTGTTTGGATTGCGAAACCGTAAATGCTTCGCCAATCGTTTCTACAACTTATACAGTAATAGCTAGTACGGATGCTGGATGTATCAGTGTTGATTCTGTGACGATTACCTTAAGCACCATCACCGAATTCGTAATCGATACTACGATCTGCGACGGAGAAACCCTCCTTTATAATGGACAAGTGATTCCTTCAGATACCAGCGTTGTCTTTACCTATCAAAACGTAGAAGGATGCGATTCCGTAATAACTCTAAATGTCTTCGCGGCTCCCTTTAGCGCTACTCTATCGTTTATTGACACCGTAGCTTGTGTAGGTTCCAGCGTTTTTCTGGAAAATACGAACATCGAATCTAACAGTATGGAAACCTTTAATTACCTTACAATTAACGGATGCGATTCCACCATAATAATTACAGTAGCTCAATTAGATACTTTTAATATTTCGGAGAATATCACCATTTGTGCTGGTGACACTGCCTTTATTTTAGGAACCTTTGAAACAGAAACAGGAGTTTATCAAACGGTGTATAATTCTTTCGCTGGTTGCGATTCCACTTATCAAGTAAATCTAGAAGTCTTAGATCCTTTAGAAACAGATCTACTAATTCTTCCAACTTGCTTGGATGATAGTACGGGTAGCGTGACCGCCATTAT
>CAYXQH010000629.1:0-3938 GCA_964467425.1 uncultured Saprospiraceae bacterium | reverse complement strand
TTTGAAAATTAAAAGTCAGTGTTCCTTCCCCATCAAAAGATAAATCATAATCATGACTACTTGCGCCTCTTTGAAAGGTTGAAAAGTCCAACTGGGTATCCAATGTATCTTTGACGATTACCGTAAATGCAGTGTCCGTTCCCGTATTCTGGAAGCGAATTAAATATTCGATTGGCGTTTCCGGCAGAATAAAATGCTCTGCTCCATAGCCAATTGGAAATCCTTGCTTATCATTCGGATCAAAAGCACTAATCGCAATTGGACAATCGACATCTAAATATGGATCTCCATCATTCAATGGAAATTGATTACTGAAACCAATACTAAATTCTCCATCATTGTTTTCGCCACATCCTTCGATCACAGCAATCGGAATGGAAAAACCTGGTGCATCTGGAACTTGCTCTGCAATAATTGAATAAGTCGATCCATTTGCAGGCATTGGTATTGTATCAAATTCTCCATTATTAAATTGAACAGAACCTGATTCTCTTAAAATAATATCTTCCACAATAATATAATTGGAAGGCTGATCCATGTTCCCACTTCCAGTATTCTCAATTCGAAAATAAACACTATCCTGTTCGCATGCAGCGCTCACTTCGACAAAGGCTCCAGACCAGGAAGGTGACGGCATACCACAAATACTGTCCGGATAGATATGGGCATCAATACAATAGGCCGCTCCTACTTCCGCTTCACAATCCAGAAAAAGATTAATGGTAAACGATCCACATTCCAAAGGCTCAACTGCTCCTATATTAAAACGGTATACGTTGTTGCCCAGACTATCAAAGGGAATCGAACTTGATACCGGCGTAATCAAACTATCGTAGGTGATTTCGATATAGGTATCGGCGCTATCGGAGGCAACTGTTCCATAATTACAATAGTTTACATAGCTTGGCCGCTCAAAGCAAGGCCTAATTGCTGGAACGGTGTGCCCCACTGCCATATTGGGACATTCGATATCAATAGTAACTAAAAAGTCAACTATAGTACTGGTATCCAAAGTGGTAAAATTAACCTCAATACTATCTTGACAAAGCCCCCAATAGGTACTGGGTCTTTCTACTGTAAGCAGGTATTGTCCCGTATCAGCAGGAAGTGAATAAGTTCCTGCTGCATCTGTAGAGGCTACGAAAGTGAGGTCACCTTTAGTTGCGGAGACAATCCAATCTTCTATTTTTTCTTCATTAAAGTCAATCTGACAATTTGGAGTACTATCAATAGCAACGGTTCCTGAAATAACATTTTGATATATATTACCTAAAGAATCAGTTTTGGCAAGATAAGACTGGGTAATTGCCATTTCGTATTCCCCACAAACGGCAAATCCTCCATCTAGAGTAGAGGTAATAAAAAGAGGTAAAAAATAACCAGGAAGATGATTGATTTCATTTGTCCAAAGAACATTACCTGCTAAATCAGTCTTCATTAAAAGGATATGCTCTTCACTAACAAAATAATGTGCGAAAATGACTCCATCCTCTAATAATTGCAAACCTATGACACCTAAAGGAGCACTATTTGTTTCATAAATTTCTGAATAAGAAAAAGATTGATCAGCACTATTAAAATATATTTGATCTATTGAACTTGAACTATTACTATCCGGTCTCCCAATGATGATAATATCTCCATTTTCACGAGGAAGTGTATTAGCTATATAGCCAGAATAAAAATTTGGTAATTCTAAATCAGAAATTAAATTACCAGTTAAATCTGTTCGATAAATTCCGAGAGAATGATTATTGTTTGAATCGTCAAAAGTCCTGCTAAATAGATATTGATCTCCAGACCTGATAATTACAAAATCATTGTGCAATGGAACTTCTGTATAACTTGAAAAGATTTCATTTCCATTCGCATCTAACGTTATTATTGACATAAAGTCGATGCCTTCTCTGTGGAAAAAAGTAATCGTTCCATCAGGATTGATAAAGTATTCTTCAATCCCAGATTGAATTTCCTCTGTTGGGTTTAAAGTATATTCCCAAAGAAACTGTCCTAATTCATTTAAGCGCACCAAATTTGCCTTTCCATAGGTTGTCCCATTTAAAGTAACAGCTTTGCTTGAAAGTGTTAGAAGATCATTATTCTGAAATTCTAAAATTCCACTTTCATAATAAAGCGTTTCATATATAAAGCTTTCCCAAACAATATCTCCGTTTTCATTGAACATGCGTATATAGTCTTCAGACATAGTTCCAGCGTCATTTACATCTGTTCCTCTGACTACAAAATTGCCCGTGCTTGTTTGATAAACACCAGTTGCCTGTCCATAAGTACCTCGACTAAAAACCCTTTCCCAGCCTTGACCTTTTAAACCAAAAAAGGAAAGACAAAAGAAAAAGCATACGATATACCTGGTTCGTTTCATGTGATTACGACTTAAAAATTAAGACCTCTAAAGATATAATGTGATTATGTGGCTTGATTGTAACTACAATATCTTTCTAAAATACGGACAGGGCAATAACAAATATTGCTATTTGTGGAAAAAAAGTCGATATTATTTATCGTAATTAATTGAATATCAATTTTTTAATTAATTTTTTTGTGGAAAATAAAACACTAAAACTTGGACAGAAACTTCAAAATAAATCAAATAATTAACACTTTAAGCGATACGGAAATCCGTCAAATCCGAAAAATGCTTAAATCTCCCTTTTTTACGAGGCGGTCTGACCTACCTCGACTTTTCGAAACCTTGCTAAAATCTCGTAAAAAGAAACGCACTAAAATTTCCGCTGAGTGGATATTTCAACAAGTATTTCCTGATAAATCCTGGGACTATCAATTGCTGCGAGGAACGATGAGTGATCTGATAGAAATTATTGAAGAATGCTGGATGATTAATTATTGGCGATCGGATCAGATTAAAAATAAATTAATCCTTTCTAAGATTTATCGTCGCAGAAATCTGGACAAAAGCTTTTCCAGTTCTATAAAAAAATCACAGAAGCTCCTGGAAAATCAGGTAAGGCGTAATGCTGATTACTATCAGGATTTGTTACTAAGTCAAACCGAACAAATGAAGTATCGTTCTTCTACTAAAAGGACAGAGGATTTATTTTTACAAGAGATTTCGGACACAACAGATATTCTTTATTTGATAGAAAAACTGCAAACTGCCTGTGCTCAACTTTCTCATCAATTGGTTCGAAAAACTAGCTATGACTACGGTCTCCTTTCCAACTTAGTAAAAGAAATAAGTCAGGAAAAATATTTAAAAATTCCTGCGATTGCTATTTACTATTATTGCTTTCGATTCTTGACAGAGAAAGATAATCTCGAATATTTTAACCAATTTAAAATCTTGTTGAATAACTATCGCCATCATTTTACTCAAAAAGATTTGGAAGCTCCTTTTCGATTGGCCATCAACCTTTGCATTCGAAAAACCAATGAAGGCGTAGAATCCTTTGTTCGGGATAGTTGGGAGCTTTATAAAGAAGGTTTAAAGGAAGGCATTTTATTAGAGAATAATTTCATTCCCAGGTTTACTTTTAGTAATGCTATAAGTGCCGCTTTACGTTTAAAAGAATTCGATTGGGTAGACTCTTTTATAAATAATTCTGCTCACCAATTAGAGGAAACATTTAGAGAACAAACCATTTCATTAAATCTAGCACGATTAGAATTTGATAGAAAAAACTATGAAAAATCATTGACCCATTTGAGAAGTGCAGAGTACAAAGATTTGATGAATAATATGTTTACTAAGATTCTATTGGTTAAGATTTATTTTGAGCTAAACGAATTCGATTCTTTACAGTCCCATCTGGATAGTTTTCAACAATTTATTCGAAGGAACGCAGTAAGTGATTATCATAAAACCAACATTCTAAATCTGGTACGTTTTAGTAGAAAAATAATTGCGCTTGCAAAATATGATACAGCTGAAAAATCAAAACTTCATAATCAAATAAAAA
>CAYXQH010000628.1:0-3944 GCA_964467425.1 uncultured Saprospiraceae bacterium | reverse complement strand
CGACATATTCCTTGTCCAGCTTATAATAGAAAAGCATTAAAAACTGGAATTGTTCATATTGGGGTAGGGGGATTCCATCGTTCTCATCAGGCCTGTTACATTCATCAACTTTTAGAAAAATTCAATGCGTTGGATTGGGGGATTTGTGGGGTGGGTTTACGAGAAGCGGATCGCAAAATGTACAATGTCCTTCAAAAACAAGATGGTCTATATACCCTGATTATTCAAAATCCTGACGGCTCTATTCAAAGTGAAGTAATAGGCGCTCTGAAAGAGATGCTCCTTGCAGTTGATAATCCGAATGCAGTCATTGAAAAGATGGCTCATCCTGATACTAAAATTGTTTCTTTAACCATTACAGAAGGTGGCTATAATTTTGATCCCCAAACGGGAAATTTTGATTTTAAAAACCCAGCTATTGAATATGAACTTAGTCATCCGAATGAGCCCAAAACAGTCTTTGGGTATTTGACTGCTTCTTTAAGAATGCGAAAGGCAAATGGGCTTCCGCCTTTTAGTATTTTGTCTTGTGATAATATTCCTCACAATGGCGAAGTAGCTGGCAAAATGTTATTAGCTTTTGCTCAAAAGCAAGATCTTGAACTCGCTCAATGGATACAAAAAGAAGTTAGCTTTCCAAATACAATGGTGGATAGGATTACCCCTGTAACGAGTCAGACAGATATCAATTATCTAGAAAATACTTTTCATTATAAAGACGAATGGCCTGTTATCTGTGAGCCCTTTATTCAGTGGGTGGTAGAAGATAATTTTTCAAATGGCAGACCACCACTGGAGAAATTAGGTGTCCAGTTTGTTTCTAATGTAATTCCTTATGAAAAGATGAAGATTCGGCTACTAAATGCCGGGCATTCTGTGTTGGGTATTCCTGGAGCAATTCATGGACATCCTTCCATTAATGATTGTATGAACGATCCAGTATTTGCAAAGTTTATGCGTCAGTTTATGGACAAAGAAGCAACGCCTGTGTTGGATGCTATAGAAGGAATTGATCTTGAGAAATATAAAGATAGTTTAGAAGAGCGATTTGCAAATCCAAATATAAAAGACAGTGTAAGTCGTATTTGTTCGCAGAGTTCTGCAAAGTTGCCTAAGTTTTTAATTCCTACTATTCAGGACAACTTAGCTAGCGGAGGTAGTATTGAATATTCCACTTTAATTTTGGCGGCATGGTGTTATTACAGCGATAAGGGCGTAAATGAAAAGAATGAACCCTTAGAAATTATTGATGAACAACAAGATAAGTTACAACGATATTCTAGTACAACAATAAATGACTCGCTCGGCTTTATCCGTATAAAAGAAATCTTTGGTGATCTTGCTGAAAACAAACGATTTGCCGATAGATACTTAGAATTTATTCAGTTATTATATAAGGGCAAAGGCATCAGACAGGTGATGGAAGGAATGCTTTAAAAGTATACTACGAATCAAGTTTCTATTTTAATTCTAAGCTATTTATACTTTTCTAATCGATCAAAGTTTAATAATATTATTGCGAAAATAAAATAGGGGATTATGAAAGCATAGTTGGGGAAATCCCATCCAAACTTTGACTGTAAACCCAGAAATGAAAATACACAAACAAAAAAAACAATAACCATGATTATGTTGGCCTTGGTGTAATTGTATTTTATAAACTTATTGCAATTCGGGCAAGTCCATTTAGAAAAGCCATGCTTTAAAATATATCTTTTTAAAAATAATAATAAAGAGAATTGATACCCACATTCGGGACAGGTCCTCGGTCCAATATTCTTTTCAACTTCGTCTAATATATTGTCGTTTCTGCTCATTGTTATTGGCATATCAGCCGCAAGTACTAATTCGGAGGTTCATAGAAGTCCGAAAGAGAATTAGTGTATAGACAGTAGTCTACTTTCATATTCCAAAAGTTAATGAAATCAAGATTTTTAGATCCTTTTGGAACTAACATTAATGATCGTTTGTCATCGATTGTCACTCTCTCCTTCTTATCGTATCTATTGTCTAAAGCTGTGTCAAGGTAAAATAAATAGTCGTAAACGAAATTTACATAATATCTTTTAGAAACAACTTTATTTCCAAGGCTTTCTAGTTTAAACTGTTCATAGTTATTATTAATAGCGTTCTGAAATTCAACAGCATTTAAAGGAACGCCATTCAGCGTAGGCATTACATTAAATTGACCATCTATAAATATCCATTTTTTTAAATCATCCAGATATACTTCAGTCGCTACATGACCGGGAGAACCTTTTCGCGTTTTTGCATCTTGGGTTTTTAGATATACCGTTCGTGCTTTATACCCTAAAGAAGTAAGCTGATCTCTGAGAACAATAGCATAAGCAAAGCAAGGAAAACGACCGCCTGATTCCGCTTCTTCTAAGATAGAGATTCCATCATTTTTTTTAGGAGAGTTATTCCCGCTATGTTCCCATCGACTATTTGTCCAATTTAGAATAGACAGCACCGTGTCTTTTTCAGATGAAATATTTGAACCAAAATTAATAGGGTATTTCTGTTTTAAATTTGATAGATACTCATTGGCCTGGTTTGGGTAATTGAATTTTATTTTTGAATTTTTAAATGAATCAAAAGTTATTTTATTCCGCCTGAATGGAACTCCTTGAATGATGGTGTGAGCATATAAACTATCATGTAGTAGGACGTAAAACTTTTTCGTTTGATTGGGTTTGATTTCGAATCCGATACTGTCTATATTCGTTTTAAATAAGAATTTTTCTTTAGCATTATAACAAGTGACCTGGAGTGTGTCGTTTGCTACTTCTGGAGCAATACTCCACCAACCATAATGCCAATCATCTGCTACTTTGTAATCAATGTTTACTTGAGAAGCTTTAATGGTAGGCAATCCATTATAAATTAATTTGGTATTCTTCGAACATGAATTTAGGAGGAGAATAAACAATAAGAACCGTAGATCTATTTTCATTTGTTTGATTGTTTACTATCCATAACGTAATTGCTTCAAATGCTTATTCTAAATTACTAAAATTTTAACACCTGGATTTTAAAAGCTATCTTCTTTTTTAAAGAGCGATATTTATTTGTCTTTGATGCATCTACAGGAATAGCCCCATCTTTTATCCCAATAGTTTCGAATTATCTTTTCTGGTTTTGAATTAATAAAATAATAATACCAGCCTCCATTATTACTTTCCTCCGAACTAGTCCAATAGTATCCACTAAATGCTAATTCTTCAAATGAACCATCCGCATTTCTGTAACCACCATGTTTTGCGGAGAAAGAACTGTCTCCTCTATCAATTAAGGAGGTGTATGCTTTTTGTCCAGCATCCGAAGATGTATTTACATGCTGTCCTGGCCATTTGTTAAAAGAACCGCCATAATTGAACGTTAAATAGGCCCATTCTTTGTCATTAGGTAATCGCCATCCATTAGGACAGGCAGCTTTCGCAGATTCCCAGCTATAAAGTCGACCATACTTCGGAGCATTCTTTTCATCATTGCCATAAACCCATGAATTTGCTGATTTGTAATTTAAATTTTCAGCCATCCACATATTACCATCGTATAGTTGAATTATTTTGTAAGATTGATTATCTCTTGGATCAATTAAGATGTTGGGGTCAGATGATTGAACAACGTTTGCCTGAGCAACTTCCGGTGTTGTACTTGTGGCTTGTGGGGGAGTGTTTTCGTTGCCAGGATTAGAACAAGCATTGGCGTTAAGAATAAAAAATATACTAATGGAGAGGTAAAATATTAAATTTGATGCTTTACTTTTATTGAACTTAGGGCTGCTGAATCTATTATATATTTCAAATCACTCTGATAGCTTTAGTGGAACTAAAAAATTAGACAAAGCGTAGTGTAGTTATTTTATTATTACAAGGAATCGAAATGGCCTACCTTTCTAATTCGGAACAAGATTTCCAACAGATGCTAAAAACAATCGG
>CAYXQH010000627.1:0-3948 GCA_964467425.1 uncultured Saprospiraceae bacterium | reverse complement strand
CCTACATTTGGATCACAAATCAGGCATAAACCAACAATTAATAAAATTAAACAAGGAGTATAAAGCTATGAAATCCGAATTTTAATTATTTTACCAACTATACTCAATTATGAGTCTACCCCAATTTTATTAAGTTTCTAAAATACGACACTAGTTTATTCGAAATCGTCAGAATAAAATATGGTTATGTGGGTTATGTAGTAATACATGGACGTAAGTATTTAACTACATTGAAATAAAGCATCGATGGCAAAAAAAATAAGTCCTTATTGGTTGTGTCAATTATCTGGCTGGCTCCTGGCGTGCTTGTATTGGATTGAAGGTATGTTTACCTGTAATTGCATCAGTTTTACCAATGGCACGATTAACATCTTGCTTACCTATATATCCGGTATTTTAGTTACGCATTTTTTTGTATTGGTGATTAGAAAATACAAGCTAAAGGAAAAAGATTTTCCTAAAGTCATTTATTACATTATCTTTTTCATTATAGTCATTTCAATATCCTTATGGTTTGTAAATATTTTTATCAACTACTACACTTATAAGGAGCATTACTACCTACGAGAAAGCAAATTTAATAGCCTATTAGATTTCACAAAAGGTTCATTTGATATGTACATCGTTTTTGGAAGAATTGCCAGTACATGGGTGCTTGCCTATTTCTTGTTTCATTTGGGTAGTCGAAGTAGTGCTGCAGAAAAAGAAAAAGCAGAGCTGAATCAATTATTAGCAGAGTCTTCCTTGAATCATCTAAAAGAACAGGTGAACCCCCATTTTATGTTCAACTCTTTAAATAGTGTAAAATCTTTAATCAGCGAGGATCCTGAAAAAGCAAAAAAGGCTATTGTTGTATTGGCAGATATTCTTAGAAATTCATTAAACAGTTCGTCAAAATCAACTATTTCTTTAAAAGAAGAATTGGATCATTGCAGGGATTATCTTGAAATGGAAAAAATACGTTTTGAAGATAAACTGCAATATGACATTAAGGTTCAAGAAGCTATAAATGGTTTTAATCTTCCGCCGCTCAGTATACAGACATTGGTCGAAAACGCCATCAAGCATGGTCTTAATGAGTCTATAACTGGAGGGAAAATATCTATTGACTGTCGGGAAGAAATAGATAGCATGGTAACCACTGTCATAAACGATGGAAAATTGAAAGCCAATAATTCAACTGGTATTGGAATAAAAAATCTTAAGAAGCGTTTTGAAATATTATATCAAGAAAAATTTAGCTTTACTATCAATGAAGAAAATGGTAAAGTCATTGCTCAATTTAAATTACCTAAAGAAAACATCCTGTGAATCCAATAAGAACAATTATCATAGACGACGAAAGATTGGCAAGAGAAGATCTAAAAAGATTGGCTGCCAAATGGGATGAAATCGAAATTATTGCAGAAGCGGAGAATGCTTTTGAAGCTAAAGATAGTATAGACCTACATCAGCCAGATCTCATCTTTTTGGATATTCAAATGCCTCAAAAAAACGGCTTTGAGCTACTGGAGGAATTAGATCATGCTCCTGTAGTGATTTTTGTTACCGCCTATGATGAATATGCCATTCAGGCTTTTGATGTTAGTGCGCTTGATTATATCGTCAAACCTATCCGTACGGAACGATTTGACAAGTGCATCCAAAAAGCAATCGCTCAAATACAAAATCATCAAAAAGAAAAAAAACAAACGAAGCATCAAATCTTTATAAAAGATGCCAATAAATGTTTTTTCATTAAACTAAATGAAATCTCCTACATCAAGTCAATTGGCAATTATGCCCAACTTCATTTTAATGGAAAATCGGCAATGGTGAAACGTTCCTTAAATTATTTGGAAGAAACATTACCGGACTATTTTTTTAGATGTAATCGTTCGGAAATAATAAACCATCATTTTATTGATCAAATAAACCCTCTATTTAAAGGAGCTTTACAAATACAATTGACCACTAATCATGTCGTCGATCTCTCAGATCGAAAATCAGTTCTTTTTAAAGAGCAATTGAAATTATAATTAAGCTACTCCAAGCGAACTAAAAACAAACCAAAGTACCAAAACCAAAATCACTAAAATAATAGTCAATAACAAATCAGTCGACCATTTAAAAGAAACAGACTTTCCACCTCTTTGAAAGGTAACCAACTCTAAAGATGCTTCCGACTGAGGAGTAGTCATCTTGCTTACGATCATCAAAACAGCTGCGCAGAAAAGGAATAAAAATAATGCAAAGTGTAAAAAATTAATATCTAAGAAGTAGGCCAAAGCTCCATCCTCTGCAACTTTTATATATTCTTTATTTGCCATAAACTCCATGACTAATCTAAAAACACCAATTATAAATCCGGCCCATAAGGTAATAATTGCACCGCGAGCATTTATCCATTTATAAAATAAACCTAATAAAAACACAGCAGCAATTGGTGGAGAAATGTACGCCTGAATATTTTGCAGATAATGAAAAATCCCTCCTCCCATCAAAGCCTCCATAAATGGTATCCACCCTAAACTTACAATGACCAAAATTATCGTTGCAATTCGACCAAAGCGAACTAAATCTTTTTCGGAAGCATTAGGTTTGAATTTTTGATAAAAATCTATTGTCAATAAAGTTGAACTGGAATTAAAAGCAGAAGACAGTGAACTCATCAAAGCGGCCAATAAACCTGCAATTGCCAGACCTTTCAATCCTGCAGGTAAAAATTCAGTAATTAATACGGGTAAAGCTTGATCTGCATTTTCCATCGAATAACTAATCACTCCTTTCTGCATCAAAGCATAAGCAATCACCCCGGGAATAAAAAAGAGAAAAACAGGCAATAGTTTTAAATAACCAGCAAACAAGGCCCCCTTTCGAGCATTGCTAACATCTTTGGCAGATAATGCTCGCTGAACAATATATTGATCGGTACACCAATACCAAACGCCCAGGATCGGGGCGCCAAACAACATCCCCGTCCAGGGATATTCCGTATCCTCCATAGGTCGCCACAAATTAAAAAATCGATCAACAGGAGGATTGCCTTCCGTTTGTGACGCTAAAGAAATCGTATCAATCATTTCACTCCAACCACCTAACTGATACAAACCAAATATGGAAATAACCGCAGTGCCGATTAGCAAAATAAAGGCTTGAACCATGTCGGTATAGATCACCGCTTTGAGTCCCCCAAGTACCGTATAAAATCCCGTTGCCACTACCGTAATGATCGCTCCAGTCCAAAAAGGAATCCCTAAAACTTCAAAAACCAGTGCTCCTGCAAAAATGATCAGGGAGATTTTAGTGATAATATAAGCTAAGACAGAAACCACTGACAAATAATCTCGACAAGCTCTGGAATATCTTTTCTCCAAAAACTCCGGCATCGTATAAACGCCTGTTCGCAAATAAAAAGGAACGAATACCCAACCAAACAAAATCAAAACCAGAGAAGCTAATATTTCAAAATTAGCCATAGGCATATTGGCTCTTGCTCCTGCACCAGAAACACCCAAGATGATTTCTGAACCAATATTGGAAGCAAAGAGCGATGCACCAATTACTAACCAGCCTTGATTTTTTCCTGCTAAAAAATAATCAACAGAAGAAAAAACGCCGTCTCCTTTTTTACTTGAAGCCCATTTTGCAATCCAAAGAATGATTCCAAAATAAATAGCAATGATCGTGTAGTCAAGTATATTCATATGAGGTTAGATAAAATTTAAGGGTTCGTCCAATAATCTACTACAAAGACTTTTTCCACATGAGGCTGCAGACTAGCTACAAAGGCTTTATGTTTTGGATGAGGTGTATAAATCGAATCCCTGTCTTCTTCCGAACTGAAGGTCAATAAATAACAGTGGGTAAATCCTTGGTGAAAGTCTTCGGGACTGTCATTGATCCCCCATTCAAAATCTTTAATCACAGAAATAGCTTTGGGCAAATCATTAAATGCTTCATTTAATT
>CAYXQH010000626.1:0-3957 GCA_964467425.1 uncultured Saprospiraceae bacterium | reverse complement strand
AATGGATTTATTCACGTTGACTTACAAAACCCAACTAGTGAAGTCATTAATTTATATCTGTTTTCAATAAATGGCAAACTGGTTTTAGAAAAAAAATATACTATTAATTCATTTACAGTTGACTTGGATAAATTGAGTCCCGATATATACATTCTAAAAATACTCACTGGAAAAGAATCATATACAAGAAAAATAGTTCTGCTAGATTAAAATACTAGCCACAACAAAGTATAAAACTTTCATAGCTCCCATTCGGTCGTCACATCGTTTGCTCCGAGCATTGTGTTCAATTTACTTTTTCGTAGACCTCTTTGAAAATTTTTTAGTTTTATTAATATACTTTAAAATATTTTGGTTTGTATAAATTTATATCTTTAAAAACTTGACTTTACTATGCTTAGTTATTAAAAAGTAAGTATTTGCTGGCAATGATTCAATGTCTATTTGGTTTGAAAAACCTGAATCAATTTTTATTCCTTCAGCATTGAATAAAGTCCATCGAACATCCTTGCTCAAATAAATGAAAGAACTTGCAGGATTAGGAAATAGTTTAAGCTCATGAGAGATATCATGATCAATTAAATCGGTAGTTTCACAATCATCTGGTGTGATTCCAGTGTTTCCTCCTGAACAGACTCCACAAGAATCGATAGCCGCACTTCCCTCCCAGTCATCGTAACAATCAAACATATCAGGATTTTTCAAGCCTATGGAAGGTTGAGAATAAATCATCAACTCACCATTAAATCTTCCATATGAAGTGTTCGCTTCTAACTGTGGTACCAAAACAGAATCTAAGGTGATGTCGTTAAACAATAATTCTATTTTTTCACCATCAGAACTTATTTTAAAATTTGTATTTAGAAATTCTCCCCCATCATCTCCATTAGCCCAAATAATTAAAAAGCTATCTGGTTCAATAATAGTTGACGTCGTATTGTAAGGCATTGTGTACGAATTTTCTGAATCCGAAATAGTCAAGCCAGCCATATCTAAGGTTTCTGAACCTGAATTGTAAATTTCTATCCAATCGGAATATTTACCATCAGGATCGGCATCTCCCTCATCATTTTTACTAACTACTTCATTGATTTTTAATGAAGCGTATTCTGCTGGATTTACAATTGTTGTTTCAACTATAAATGTCGTACTTACATCACTTGGTATATAAACATATTCGCTAGTATCTATTTGTGTGGTTTGAACTGTTGTATCGTTAATTTCATCTACTCTGGTTACGGAACTCAAAGCGTAGCCTGGTTTGGTTTTGAATAGAAGTGATCTCTCCTCATTAGAGAGTATATCGATATGAGTTGTATCTAAAACTTGAAATTGATCAATAAAGACCACAGATTCTTCAGAGTTAAAATTAAATTTCAAGGTCGTGCTTTCTTCTACACCATAGTACTCGTTTATTTGATCTAACAACTCATTAGGTCTTAATGATAAAAACTCCCGGACAACGTTTACGTGGTGTCCCCAATTTTCCATACTCCCCATTTGATATTGTGATTGATTAGTTTCATTATCCCATTTTTCGATATGGTAAGGCATTTCACTTTCCAACTCTTCTTCAAGGTTATCTAAAACACCTATTAACCGATTACTATTGAAAACCTCTCCCAATAATATTTCCAATCGTTGCAAAAACATCTCTTTTATTACAGGGTTTTGCATAGCTTTACTAAAAATAAGTGTTGAAGCCTCTGAATTTTGAATAGTAGAGATTTCACCTAAAGCTTCCATAAACGTTTGAGCATCATAAGAAGAATCAAACCAATTAGAAATTACCCTGCCGAAAGTCATATCTGTATCGTAAAGTATCCAGCGCCATTTTGACCCTTCTTCTATACTTTTCCATAGCTTTAGATTATTTTCTGGCCAATCAGTATTAGCTGAAAATATCTGAAGAAGATAATAATCTAAAAAGCAAGACACATCTATTAAACTGTCGATAACTTCAAAGTTCAACACTTCTGTTGAATCTACCCCTTGAAAGATTTCAATCAATTCCTCATATGGTTCTATTGAACCAGCTGAAACTTCTAATTGGGCTCCTTTAGGTTTGACTAAACTTAAAATTTCACTTTCGTCTAATCCATAGTTAGTGTATAGATAATCTTCATTCGTTTTTTCTCTAATGTTTTGAATACCCCAATACTCTCCATTTAAATATAAAACAGCAGGTTGAAACCCTTGGAGATCGACATCAACTAAACCTTGAAACATTCGATATTTTACAGCATCTCTAATGAAGGCTTTTGCTTTATCTTGACCAGCGGCTCTAAGCATGATAGATTTAAATTGATCAACTTCCTTTTCTGGAAAAATTTGATAATTAATCTCTCCATCAAACTTTAGTGATTTTTGAGGGGCTAAACGACTATGTCCTCCATGAATAGCCAAATTTCCTGATGACATAAATTGTGAAACACCATCTTTAAAGTACTCGATTTGAGCATCTATTTTGTCTTGGCTATAAAAATTTGGATAGATACCATCATCTGGATCAAACATTTCTTCAGGGTCAAAATTCAGGCTAACAACTGGTAAGTCGTGAGTATGTGTTGGAAAGATATAGGTCTCTGAAAAAACCTCAGATACTGCTTCATCTCCATTGTATAATTGTGCTCGAATATGTATGGAAGCATCAAATATAAGTTGACCCGTAAAAATTGGAGACATATCACTTGGATTGGTTTTGTCTATAGTATATCTAATATCATAACCTTCGTTTGCACTCAGTATTAGATTAACAGGGGCATTATAAATCCCTCCCGCTTCACTAAAATCTATAGTTTTTATAACATTTTCAATATCTATAATATTCGCTGCACCAGGAGTGGGATCATTAGATACTAACCACTCTCCATTATCATCAAGTACTAATGCTAGGTCAGGTTGCATGGGAGTATCGGGAGTCGTCTGCACTAGTTCCAAGTTCTTGGAAAGATATACGCTTTCTCCTGAAGATGAAATTTTAAAGTTTGTATGAATTTCAGCTAATCCGGGAGCTCCACCTCCGTCCAATTCCGAAGCATAAATAACCAGGTATTCATTTGGTGGCAAGGTAGTGGTTGGAAATAACCACATATTTAAATCGTCCTCATCATCAGAAAGAGTATAAATGCTCAAATCAATTTCCTCATTAGAATCGTTATACAATTCAATCCAGTCATAATAATCTCCATCAGCAAATAATGTTGATGAATTTGATGGCATTAATTCGGTAATTGTTAATTGAGCAGTTGCAGATAAAAGACAACAACTAATTAAGAGCGAGATAACCAGTCGCTTTTTCATGTCTAAACATTTTTTTAAGTCAGCTGCCAAAAAAAGATAACAACCAACTTGGGGTTAAATAAATATCTTCTTTTTTATGTTTACCATTTAGACTTCAACCATAAAGCCAAAAATTATGCCGCGTTTGTGTTTCTCATATTTATTATATAGCAATAATCAAGTGGCAATAATTCCCATATTTGGGATATAATCTAATTATATTGGATCAATTCATCTAACCGAAAACTTCATTTTTAACTTGCGATAAAAGTATTCAGAAAACTAATTATTAAGGTTACCTTTAATAAAAAGATTTAAAGGAAATCCGGAATTCAAAGCATTTCGAAAAGCAGTTGATAAAGAAATGGTTGATGAGTATATTTAAGAAATTGTCTTACCGAAATATTCCAATGGTGCCTATTAACTTCCTGAAGAGTTTATCAAAAAAATAAGTAAACATTTAATTAAGGTTAAACTCCAAAAGAAATAAAATGCACACAACAAAGTGCAAAACGCCAATAGTCCGCACAGTCATTTTGCTGGAGTCCAATCAAAAGAGTCTTGCTCTCCTACTCTCGCAAAAATAACGTAGTTAATTTACCTCATTTATTGCGAGAGTAGACAATCTGCTGTATTTTTAGAAATGTGCATTAATGGGCGGTCTACTGCGTTTGC
>CAYXQH010000625.1:0-3962 GCA_964467425.1 uncultured Saprospiraceae bacterium | reverse complement strand
GAGTAAGTCCTCCACCTGCTATAGTAATCGTTCCTGTTCGCTCATTGGTCGTTGGATTTGCATCAAAATCAAAATCGACAGATGCATCCATTGTTCCATTTCCACCAGCAGGGTCAGTAATTGTTATCCAAGAATCATTGGAAGTTGCGGTCCAGTCACCATTTGAAAAGACATCAAATTCTTCAAAGCCCATTGACGATGGGACTCTGAATTCTGAATCACTTACGGTTAAGGTAGGAGCAGGAGCCGTTCCAGTTTGTTCGACAACTACTGTTCTTGTACCAATACCCGCAACCTCAACATTGACATTTCCATATCTTGTCGGACCAGGATTTGAAAAGATTTGAACGGTAACAGAGCCGTTACCAAATCCACTTGATGATGAACCAGGTATAATAATCCAAGGCTCAATCTCAGATACTGTCCAACTTAAATTAGAAGTTGTGACATTAAAGTTAGAAACTTGCTGAGCTTCATCAACAGTAATGGTATCTCTATCAACTTCAAAAACAACACCAGCACCTGTTTGGGTAACTGTCAAAGTTTGATCTGGCATACCAGATGCTGATAAGGTTATTATTGCAGTTCTATCTCCTGGATTAGTGTTTTCACCATAGGTAGCTCTTACTGTTGCATTACCACTTCCCATATCTCTATCAATTTGCAACCAATTTACATCCGATCTAATCGCCCAACTTGGTAAGTTAGCAATGACAGAAAAATCAAACATTCCAGGTTGATCATCTACAGTCAACGTTTCTGGATCAATGCGGAGTGTTGATGCACCTCCGTCTTGATTGATTGTTATTTGAATTTCTGCAACTCCAGGGCCTCTAAGGAAAACTGTACCAGATCTACTCGTAGTTGAATTGTTTTCTTCAAAAGAAATTTCCAATCTTTCATCACCTGAGCCATTCACTGGACCTATTCCCATATCATTTATAGAAATCCAAACATCCATTGTTCTTGCGGTCCAAGTAATATTAGATGATACATCAGTGAAAACCGTTCCTTCAGGTACTCCTACATTAAATTCGGTAGGATCGGCACTTAAAAGGTTACCTGCTCCATCTTGTCTTACCAAGATTGCAACTTCAGCTACGCCATTCGAACCGTTTACAAAAATGGTGGCTGTCCGTTCAAATGGATCGCCGTTTTGTTCATAATCTATGGTGACGGTTTCACTCCCTGATCCATCTAAGGTACTCAAGGTAAACCAAGTAGCAGTGGTTGAAAGTGTCCAATTGACATTAGAAGTAATATCAAAGGTCGCCATTCCACTAGGTACACCAACTGGAATTACCAGTGGATCTGCTTCTAAAAATGGTGCTTCAGGCTCTTGTTTTACAACTAAAGTAAAATCAGGTGCATCAGAACTTGAAATGACCAAATCATAATATCGGTTATCAGGCGTCGGGTTTCTTTGGAAATCCAGCGTCACATCAGAGGTGTTATTTCCTGTATTCGGACTGGCAGTAAACCATCCTGAATTATTATTTATAGTCCAATCCGTATTTGCTTCTAATTCAAAATCCATAGTACCAGCCAATGCAGGCAAGCAAATGGTATCAGATGCAACACCTACATATTTTGGACCTTCATCTTGAAAAATAATGATGGCTGCTTCGGCAGCAGGATCAGCTTCTACAAATAAAGTATCATTTCGTGCTGGTCCAAGATTTCGTTCTACATCAATGGTGAAAAAACCATTTCCTTCATCTCCAGCATCTGGTGGCACGACAATCCATGGTGCATCATTGGAGTGAACAGACCACCTTAAATTAGCCGTTACATCAAAACGCATGTTTGTTTCTCCACTTGGATCAGCCGTAATCGGTCCCGGAGGATCGACTGAGAAAATAGGGTCAGCACCGATTTGTGTAACATTTAAGGTTTTACGAGCAGCTCCGGTTCCATTTACAAATACTCGACCAACACGGTTGGTTATTTCTACGTTTTCTTCCCATTCTACATCAAATCCATCGCTTGTTATGTTACTTAAAGACAACCAGCTATCTTGAGATTCTGCGGTCCATCCTGTTTGTAAATTAGTGACAACATTGACCCGATCACTTCCCATAGGGAAATCAACAAACATGTCTTCAGGGTCAATATCTAAGAATAAACTTTGGTCAATAATTTCAATATTATCAACAAAAAATTGTACACCTTGATTTTGAAGACCTGACTGGTCTATAGTGTTGAAGCCCATTCCAGCATAATCTGAATTAGTACCAGTTCCACCTACGGTATTGCTATAAGGGAAAGTTGCGACCGCTACACCTTGAATAAAGATAGTGGCAATATCATTATCAAAATCTATCAATTGGGTATAATCCAACCAATTATTAAAAGAATAATTAAAATTAAAAGAATTACCTCCACTGATTACTTGTCCTTGGCCTCCTATGCCAAAATGGATCGCACTTGCTACAATGTCATTGCTTGGGTTACCATCTAAACTAAAAGTGTGAAAGGTTCTAAGATTTGCGGTACTTGCCAGAGGAACATAAACCTGCATACTTTGTCGAAGACTACCTCCGGAAGGACTAATACTTTGGCCGAAAGGAAAACAAACAATATCGTCAAATGGAGCTCCTGCTAAACCTGATCTTACTTCCATTGCTACTGCTCCACTCAAAGATTGACCAGTACTTGCTTTCGCAGACCCAGAAAGTGGGCTCATTCCGGTCGTATCATTTAGTAGCCATTCATCAGGGTTGTTTCTTACGTATAAATCTTGATCATCTGCATAAGTATCAAAATCTTCACAATAAATACCAGCGGAAGTTTCACAGAAGACTTCATTATTTGCATATAATCCAAAGTCATCAATAAAGAAATCTGTATTGTTTCCGTCTGAGTAAAATTCAATTGCAGCAAGAATTGGTTGCCCTTCTGTTCCTAATCGCCAATTGCTAAATGGCCATTCGGCAACTGTTCTACCTGAGTAATTCATTGTAATTAAGTCATTGTCCAAATCAATATCAAAAACGAATTCTTTCCAAATAGGCAATGGACCAAAATTACCTGCAGTTGAGGTAGCAACTGGGTTTCCTTGAAATAGACTTCCAAAAGTAAGACCTGAAACTTCTTCCATTCTTACATCAAAGGCTTCTTCGTTGTTAGCGGGATTATTAGGGTCATAAACATGATAAACCTTGAAAAAACCATCCTTTCCATCATTTGGTCGATAAGCAAATTTCATGATATGAGAACCAAAAGATTTATTACCTAAAGAGAGAACAGTACTTTGTCCAGTTGTGATATTCAAAGAATTTGCCCCTGAATTCGCAGCTGATGCAGTGCTAGGGTCAAATGGTACTACTACTACAGTTCCATCAGAACTTCCAGCAGCAAAACATTCCGATTGAGAACTAACATCTCCTGGATTATAAGCATCAAAATTTTCACAAATATCATTTGATGGATCATCACAAAAACAACTTAGATCCTGAACCGCCATGGTGATCGTGATGTCATAGGGAGCAGAACCTGCATTTTGTCCATCAACAATAAAATAGTAGGATTCTAATGCATTGATATCAATCTCTTGATCGACTGAACCTGAGAGGTAACTTTCATAACAGTTGTCTGGATTACAGGCATCAGCTTGGAGTAGTGTTAAACCAGGGCCGTTAAATTGTAATCTGGCGCGTCCATCATTTGCCGAAACGAAATAATGACCGACCTCGTTACCAGTTTGCGCTGATACACCACATGCATAACTCACAAAGTTGGCACTTCCATCGGAGGTGTTACCGCTGTAAGTAACGCCATTAGCAAGGGAAACGGTGGTGGCACAGCCTGAACCAGGGAAACTAATTAGGATGTCATATCTTCCACCTTCTGAATCTTCTTTAATATCCGTAAAGAAAAAGTAGGTTTGACCAGCAATAACATCAAAAGAATCTCTAACATTCGGACCTCCTGTCCATGATTGAGTACATTGATTAGCATCA
>CAYXQH010000624.1:0-3964 GCA_964467425.1 uncultured Saprospiraceae bacterium | reverse complement strand
GTTTCAAGAAAAGTAGGAAGCACTTGGTCAGAACCTCAAAATCTTGGCTACCCTATCAACACACCAGCGAAGGAATTAGGCTTTTACGTTCAAGGAGATGGAAAGACTGCTTTCATGTCTTCTACTAGAGGTGGTGGTGAAGGCGGATTGGATATTTATACTTTTGAACTCCCGGAAGATCTTCGACCTAAACCCACTGTACATCTAGAAGGTTTTATAAAAAACGCTGAAACAGGTGACCCAATGGAAACCAATGTTGTGATTTCTAAAGGCGATGAAATGTGGGTCATGCGTTCGGATAAAACTGGCTGGTTTTTTCTTTGCCTTCCTGGAAATGCAGGCTATACTTTCCAGGTCAATGAAAAAGGTTTTAAATATTATATCAACAATATGATGTTGAATGCTTCTGAAAATAAAACGGCCTTTCAAACAGAAATTTTATTAGAGCCAATTAAAAAAGAGATCGTAAAAGAAAAGGTAGAAGTCAAACAAAAGCAAATTCAATTCTTTTTTGATTTTGATTCCTATCAGCTTAATAAAAATGCAGTTACAGAACTTGACAATCTAATTGCCTTTCTGAAAAGTGATGATTCCTGGAATATTGAAGTGGTTGGATATGCGGACAGTAGCGGCAATGCAGCTTATAATAAAAAGCTCTCTCAAAAACGGGCAGGTTCAATAGTAGACTTTCTAAAAAGCGAAGGGATTAACATTAATGTGATCAGAAACGAAGGTCGAGGCTCTATAAATGCTGACAAAGCAAAAGACATGGAATTTCGAAGAGTAGACGTTATCCTTACCAAAGGCCACAAATAATCCTATCCTTTCAAGCACCTTTCCATAGATTCTTATTACAGTTATTTTTAACATCTTAAAACTTGATTTTCCTAGTAAAATCAATATATTTGTTTGCCGGATTTAAATTATGGGTCTGAATCTTATTCGATAATAGATAATTCAAACGATACTACTTGTGAATAAAAAGGGAATTTTCTCGATGTTAAACGAGATTAAAAGGGGTAATTTTAACAAAAAACGGCTTTCTATCATCACCACAGCTGCTCTATGCTGTAGTCTCCTACTAAACGTTATTGTACAAAAAAACCACCAAAGTAAGGTTAAACTGAGCGATTCTAACATCCAATTGGATGCTTTTGATATTATTGAGCCTACCTATAAATATGGTATAATGATCGACACCTTTACGGTAGAAAAGCAGATCATTAAAGAAAATGAATTTATTTCGGATATTCTGGCTCGGTACAAAGTCGAGTATTTGGATATGGAGCATTTAGTAACTACCTATAAGGATGTTTTTGATGTCCGCCTGCTTCGCGCTGGCAAGCCATATACTATTTTAAATGCAGACACAACTACTGCGGCTGATTACTTTATATATGAGCCAAACGTTTATAATTTTATCGTCTACGATTTTAAAAACAAAACTGTTAAAAAAGTAGAACGACCAATTGAAACCAGAATAGAAACAGCTTCAGGAGTTATCGAAACCTCTCTTTGGAATACCATGGTAGATAATGGCTTGAGTTATGAATTAACTTCGAAGATGGAAGATGCTTTGGCCTGGTCTGTAGATTTCTATTACATTCAGAAAGAAGATAAATTCAAGCTCATTTATGAACGGCATTATATAGACGGAAAACCAGTTGGCGTAGGTGAAGTACATGGAGCTTATTACAAAAATGTAGATAATGAATATTATGCTTTTTACTTTGAAAATGATCGGCATAATGGCTTTTATGATTTAGAAGCTCGTCCGATGAAAAAAGCATTTTTAAAATCTCCGGTTCAATATTCCAGAATCTCCAGTGGATTTAATTTACGACGCTTCCACCCTATTCTAAAAAGACGTAAAGCACATTTAGGAACAGATTATGCAGCACCACGAGGCACTCCGATTCGAGCGGTAGCTGATGGAGTGGTTGTTAAAAGAGGTCGAACGAGAGGGAACGGAAATTATATTAAAGTTAAACATGATAACGTTTATCAAACTCAATATTTACACATGAATGGTTTTGCTGCTGGAGTTAATACTGGCGTTCATGTTAAACAAGGACAAACGATTGGATATGTTGGCTCTACTGGCTTAGCGACTGGACCACATGTTTGCTTCCGGTTTTGGAAAAACGGACGTCAAGTCAATCACTTAAGAGAAAACTTGCCGCCACCAGAGCCTATGCCTAAAGAAGATATTCCTATCTTCAATGAAATCCGGGATAGTATGAAAGTTGAATTAGATAAGATAGAATACAAGCGATTTGACAAACTCGTTGAACAAAGTATTCAGCAAGATTCTCTGATTAAAACGAATCCATAAGATTTTCACTAGTATAGTTTGAAACTTGAAACGGTAAAGTATATCTACGCTTCTTGTCCATATTCAATCCGCTGTGCCACATCGATAACCAGGTGAATTAATTCGATAATGGTATTGGTGATTCCGAATGCATAAGGCGGTACACCTCTGGAAAGATCAAGATCATCAATATAGAAGATCACTTTACGATGGAACTTTTGATTTTTCTTATACAGCCATTCTGTAAAGTCTAAACCTTCCTTTTTATTTTCATCCCGACTAATATCAGATAGAATAATATCTACATCAAAATCATTGTTTTCCATAAAATTAATCGCTTCCTGCGTGGATTCGACTAGGGTTGTTTTGATACCAATTTTTTTCAGAAGCACTCTTTCTTTTTTTACTTTACCAGGGTTGTCATCAATCCAAAGTGCTTTCAATTTAATTGCTTTTCCAAAAAAGGATAAACGCTGTTCGATAGTATTGATATCATTTGGTCTTAAAGAATGCTCTTTCGAATTGGCAATTTCCAGAATTTTTTCTTCCAGACCATCAATCATTTTATTTTTATCAACTGTCTTTTTAATGGTCTTCCGAATACCTTTATATTCTTCCCAATCAAATTTTTCAAGAAAATCTTTTGCCTTCATTGCTCCTCTTCGGAAGAGTTCAATTTTTATATCATCCGAAACATTGAAATCCATCCAATCAATTTTCCCTACATCAATGTAGGCGACTAAGTTTTTAAAATCCTGATTTTTATCCACAAATTCAAAATCACGCAAATTCCTAGCTGCTTCAAAACAGCTACCAATCAATCCGGAGATATTTTTTATTCGATTCAACTTCCGTCTCTCCAATCCTAGCTTAACACCTAAGGTTGGTCGTGGAGGAACCATATGGATTTTATGAAAAAGATCGATAGGAAAATTAGACATTATTCCGCCATCAACAAAAATTGCCTTGTCCGGAATATCGCCTCGGTATTTAGCCACACGTTTCCATCTCAACTGCACCTCTCTGCCACGGGGCAAATCATCTAACTCAAAGGGACTAAAGAAAAGTGGAATCGACATAGAAGCTCTGACAAAATCTGCAGGATTAATTTTATTAACATCTTTATAAAAGAGATCCCGCATCGCCGGAAAAATAACTTTGGTTTCCGTACTTACCTCAGCTGCAACAATGGCCAAATCAATCGTACCTTTTACTTCAGACAAATCATTGATTGGGTCACCATATTTATCCTTTCGAACAGTAATGCTTTCCGGGACATCCTGCATTCGATCCAAAAGTTCTTGCGTATCGTAAATTTTAAAACCTGTCAAAGCATCTGTCAACCAGTTATAAAAAGCATCGCCAGGGTTTAACCCCATGTCTTCTTTAAAGTTATCTAGTACCTGAACCCCTTTAGTCAATAAACTGAATGTATTTCTATTCTCTGACAATAACACTTGAATAAAATCACGTGCATCATCATCACCATCCATAAATTCACCAATATTTTTATTTGCCAATAATTCAATCAATTTCACCGTGCGCTCTTCTTCTGGCTTACCACAGGCCGCTAACAATAAAGAGTTGATAGCGCCAGCGGAGGTTCCTCCTAAACTTAAAAACCGAATACCCATTTGTTCTAAAACATAG
>CAYXQH010000623.1:3207-3964 GCA_964467425.1 uncultured Saprospiraceae bacterium | reverse complement strand
TCAGAACCAATTTTATCTCATTTTCGCTTCTATTTCAAAAGTCTAAATCACTTCAGAAACTTAAATAAAAAAACTCCTGACCTAACGGCCAGGAGTTCCAACTTTCAAAATTAAACGAATCAACTATTTATTCACAATCATTTTCTTCGCCATTGGTTTGGTATCTTCCGATAATATCAAAACAGAATAGATACCACCATTAAATCCATTTAACCCAATTGTATAGGAAGTATCCTCCACATTATCCAATTGGATGGCATTAACAATTTGACCCAATTGATTAATAAATTGGATATTAATGTCTTTGCCAATGTAATCTCCCAATGAAACGGTTACAGACTCACTTGCAGGATTAGGATATACTGAAAAATCCGCTATTGCCTTTTCTTCATACAAAACATTTTCCTTTTGCTTAGTCTCACTAATTTCAGCATTTTCAACTGCAATTCTTGAACCTAAACCAAGTCGTATATCTTGACTATTCTGACAAAGTGTTGAGAAATTATTATCAGCGACATTTGCATTGACCCAGTAAACACCTGGATCCAAGTTATCGACCCGAACAGTAGTAGGACATCCTCCATTAAAGGCATGACATTCAAAAATTACATTTCCTCTATTATCAAAAACTCCAACGTATGGGAATGGTCCCACTGCACCATCAATTTGAACATAATCTAAACCTGTTGAGAAGGTAATGTCACAAACATTTCCGTTATTACCTCCATTTCCACCACCAGGAGAACAATCCTCTCTG
>CAYXQH010000623.1:0-3107 GCA_964467425.1 uncultured Saprospiraceae bacterium | reverse complement strand
AAAAACTGAATGGACCGCCTGCTAACGAACCGCCATCTACATTACAACCTGTATTGCCGCCAGTATTGCCACCACCACCGGTTACATTAACAGGTTCGAAAATATCACAAATTACTGAAGCAAAATTAGGTGCATACGTTTTTACAAAAACATAGTATAACCCAGCTCCTTGCGTATCAAAAGAAACTGAACTTCCACAGTCTGGTGTGCTTCCGTCAAAATTATCACATGCATAAACGATATTAAAGTTTGAGTCTGTGATCTGAACTTGCTCAACTGGATTGTTCAAGCCTGTAACTGATATATTATTTCCATTAGTTGAAATAACGGCATTACAAACATTTCCGTTATTACCTCCATTTCCACCACCAGGAGAACAATCCTCTCTGATTACTGTTAACCAACCATCGGAGATGTCTTCACAAGCATCATCATTTAATGTGAATACACTTTGACCTCTAATTGGATCTGAAAGTCCACGGTAACTCCATCCCCAAACGCGACATTCCCCTGGAGCAACGCCGCTCAAATCAATCGTATTACCATCATTCGAATTCATGAAGTCAAGGATGACATTCTGATCATCCGTAATGATGTACCAATAACTCAAATTCGGAGCAGTAGTCGTGAACGTCAAATCTATAACAATATCTCCCGCACAACCTGTGTAAGTCGTTCCGCCACCATTCGCTAACAAAACTGTTCCGCCATCTGGAATTTCTCTAATGACTTCTACAAAGTTGGATAAATCGAAACAACCTTGAAGGTTATTGATATTATTGCCTGGTGCTAATCCTTGTAATCCATTCTCGTATCTGATGTAGTATACGTAACAGCTTCCTGCTCCCGCTTCATCAAAATTCACTGCACTAAATGTGGGTGGTAATCCAAGAATATTTCCATTGTCATCCGTTATAACCCAACCTCTATTAGAACCTGAACCTGGAGTTAATACAATGCCGTTTACTGGAATATTATCAGGAACGCCATCTACACAAAAACTGAATGGACCGCCTGCTAACGAACCGCCATCTACATTACAACCTGTATTACCGCCAGTATTGCCACCACCACCGGTTACATTAACAGGTTCGAAAATATCACAGACTACAGAAAAAGAAGCAGTGTAAGTTCTAACGAACACATAATAAGTACCGTTTGAAGGGGCATTAAATGATTCAGGGTTTGCGCATAAATTATTACTTATACCAAAATTATCACAAGAATAAATAATATTAAAATTCGCATCAGTAATTTGTACTTGGTTGAAAGCACTATTTAAGCCAGTTACTGAAATTGAATTGCCATTTGTAGCAACATTAGCATTACAACCATTATTACAATTAATTCGATTAACAATAACAGGGTTGGACAAATCATAACATCCTTGTAGATTATTGATATTATTACCTGCATTCAATCCTTGTAATCCATTTTCATATCGAATGTAATAAACGTTACAAGTACCTAAACCTGCATCTTCAAAGTTAACAGCAGTGAAAGTAGGCGGTAATCCTAAAATTAATCCAGCATCATCTGTTACGATCCAACCTCTGTTAGTACCAGTACCAGGAGTCAATACAATTCCTCCAGCAGGAATAAAATCATCTTGACCATCGATACAGAATTCAAATGGCCCTCCAGCCAATGAACCGCCATCCACATTACAATTATTATTACAACTTTGAACATTGAAACTAATGGTTTCAATATCTAAGCGGGTACCTGTTCCATTAGGTCCTTCAAATAATTCTGCCTGGATCGTATAATTTCCAGAAGTTGGTGAAAATTCTCTTGAATCGTAGTTTACTACATTTTCAAGATTAGTCACTGTACCAAATGGGCCAGTAATTGTGAATATCAAACTCTCATGTGATCCAGTTTGGCAAGTTCGAATACGAATATTTCTTGAAAATTCAGATTCACAAAATGTCACTCCATTTTGAAGTGTAATTAGAGAACTACCATCTTGCTTGTTTAAACTAAAACAAGTGATTTCTCCATTGCTAATTCGGGGCTCGCTCGATAGATATTTTAATGATTCGTTAAAATCTATGGAGGATTCGGCATAGCCTGTTTGTACATTAAAACACAAAAAAATTCCCAATAGTAAATACCAAAATCTATTTGGTAAAAGTGTTTGTTCGGGTGATTTCATAAAAAGAAGTTTGATTAAAAATATTAAAGAATCAGAAGTGGGTACTACGATTTAGGGCATAGCAATGCCACTTCATTTTTGCCAGTAATGAAATTAATGAGATGAGAAATGTAATTTGAAAGATATTATAGCAAAATTCTTGTGGATACCAGAAGGTGGTCTCATTAGTCGTGATATGTTCAATTTTCAAAATCGAGCATATCTTTAAGCTGTTGATTATAAATTGCTTATAAATGTGAAGGATTTTGAAAATCCCCACATTTGGCCTTATGAGACAGCTTCGTTAAAATGACCTATAGTTTTTTTGTCCAATAGACAAAAAAAAGCACTAACGTCCCACAAAAAAATTTCAGATTACTGTTTAGATAAGATTTGGATACCACTCAAAAATAGCAAAGAATTCTCTACCATATTTTAAATTTAAAATCCAATGAACTATGCAAAAAACAAATTAAAATTTCTTTACATCTTCCGAGTGCAAAGGTATATTTATTAGATTGAGGCTAGCAATTACTATTTAAATTTATTTTGTTCATAAATAGACAATTCATAGAAGAGTCCTTGTTTTTAAGGTTAAATAACAGCCATATTTTAAAATTTAATATACTACTTAACAATATAATTAAATTTTCTATTTTTTGAAGGCGCAGAATCTTTTCAAAGTGAAATTCAAATAATCTTAAACCTGATTCTATCGTTCACTCATTTATTATTATCAACCAAACAAAACGCCCCACCCAAAACTCGCAATCTTAACCAACAACCAGATCATCAAAACAAACATGGCAATCAAAACCACGCCTACCAATATAATAGCTGGCAAAGCACTGCCCGTGTGTTTTCCTTCATCATAATGTTCTTTTAGCAATTCGAAATTTCGCCGATTGGCTTTATAACTTAAATCGAAAAGGTCTCCGATTATTGGAATACTTCCGACCGTGGTGTCGAG
>CAYXQH010000622.1:0-3965 GCA_964467425.1 uncultured Saprospiraceae bacterium | reverse complement strand
GAGGCAATTCATTTTGTAAATAAAAAGTATGTTCAACAGTTCCACCACAATTGTCTAACTCCACTTGAGAAACGGAAGAAATCGTTCCAGGACATGCGCCAAACCATGGCTCATTAATTCCACAATCATTTCCTAAAACTGTAGAACAGTTACCAGCCGCATCTTCAAATCTAATTTGACCAACAATAGCGACAAAGTTGTTTGATGATGCTCCTACTGGTTCTCCTAATTTTAAAAATCCTTCTCTAAATGGATTTTTTATTACTTCTACCTCTATCATAAAATTGATAGTATCCCCAGCTTCGTAATTGACAAATGCTAAAAATTCATCCAAGCAATTTCCTTCTCCTCCATTAATACAATTGTTTTCTAAATATAATCGTATCATATTTCCATCATTTCCATCAGTAGAGCTATTGTTTAAGAAGTTTCTTCCAAACTGGGCACCATCCCCCCAGGGTAATTCTGAATAATCATGACCGTAAGCTCCATTGCTACATTCGGCAAGTGTTGATAAATCAACTATTTGCCTATTGGAATAATCTACACCAACTTTATTGACAGAAAATTCAAGCAAATTTTTATAACCATGATTAAATGATAAAAAACTATCAAAAATGGAGGTTGCATTATTAGCCGCACTTCCTCTTCCAAAGAAACCTAAATCAAACCTTTGTATAGGAACTGAAAGCGAAAATTCATCTGTAATCACATGGTATGCATTAATAACCATCGTATCACAAGGAAGAAATCTACGCTGGTCGTCAATGCTAACCATATCGCGAGTTACTTTGGTCGTTTTAGTCGCATCTGTATAGCCATAGTTTTTTCGATATAATTCTCTAATGCCCCCAGTCATTATACATGGACAATCATAATGATCAGCATCGCCATAAAAAGTTGCCGTTTTACAAGCTCTTACTAACTCACAACCCTCTGGTCCACAACTAGCATCGTTACACCTTTCAATCACTTGTTGTGCTCCAAACCAAAAAGAAGGAGGTGGACACCATGCAGAATCCAATTCGATAGTATATCTGTAACATACCTCAGCAGCTGTTGATCCTAAATCTATCTCCAATAATCGACTTCCTTCATCAATAGCTGTCCAGGTTACATCTGTAGCAGTATTAGCTGTAGTTGTATAGGTAGCTCCTCCATCTATGGACAATTCAGCAGCTGTTATTTCCATATCATAAATATATCCCTCTGTTCCAGCAAACAAAACAGAAAGGAACACTTCTGAAGAAGAACAAGTATTAAAATTAGTAGAAGCGAAATCGTAACAAAATTCTACTTCTTGGCTGCTCGTTGTAGGATTAGGACTGGAAGCTGAACCTAAGTCGCCAAATAGGCCAAAATCATAACCCGTAAGCACTGGATTTGCTAACGGAATAGGGACAGCATTGGGATTATCAACAAAAGTAGGCCCATAAACAATATCAAATCCTGCAAGTCCACTTGGAAAATTTCTAAACGTATTGCCACAATTGGTTTTTGCCTCTACATAAAATTGGGAAAATGAACAGTTATTATCTGGACAAACATCTGAGGCAGGATCTGGAGAACCAGTTCCACATAAAACCCCAATGTTTATAGTTAAACTGACCGACTCGCCACCTCTTAAATCATCATAAAAACCATCGCCATCAAAATCCTCTATCCCTCCACTTCCATCTGGATCAAACGTGATTGCTGAAAAATCTACAAAAAGATCATCACCAACCCAACCGTAAGAAGAAGCTGGAATAACCATTCCGCCTACTTCAACTTGTGTAATCTGCATATTTGCGACTTCACAAGTTTCAAAACCGATGCTTAAGTCGGTGTATTTGTTTTGATCGGTATCTATATTAGGGTTGGTAACAGTAATCGAAATCTCGCCATCATCTCCACAAACAAATGGTGCTGAATCCAAAGTAGTGGTAGCTAATGGCATTTGAGATCCAGTTGGTCTTACCTGTAAAAAAGAGTTTTCTGAAGACAAATCACACGTTTCTCCTAAACAGCCATAATGCGCACTATAAACAAATGGCAAATCAGCCGAAGCAGGACAGCTTCCTAAAGTGTAGCACACTTCTATTATGATAAGTTCACTCGTATTAAATTGATTATCGCTTGGATTTGGATTATTATTAGTCATAAAATCAGCACCTTGCACTAAAGCTGAAACTGTCTGAGTAGCTGCATCATAAGTATAGGAGAGATTATTAACTCCATTTGCCGTAATTGAAGAAATGAGCAAATCACCTCCAATATCAAGTCCAGCAATATCAAATCTAAAACTATCTAAATAGGCACTTAATCCATCTTGTGAAATACTGATTTCTTGGCAAAATTCGTCACCTAAAGAAGTAATAGTCACTTCTGGCGGATCTAGCGGACTGAGTAGGTTTAAGACAGACCTTCTGACACTTGAATTATATTCTTGAGGAAAAGTAACCGCTCCATCGCAATTATGGACTGCCCCTAAAGTATCTATATAGGTAAAACTATAAGCATAATCAAAAAACAAAAGCTCTGTTAAATCAACATCACAATTTGCCTCAAGTCCTATATTTACAACTATCAAACTATCTCCATCAAATCCAGACACAAAAAATTGAGGTCTTGAAGGACTTGGATTGGTGTTGGTTGTACTTGTTCCTGGATTAGTCGCAAACTCCCAACCAGCATAGGTGATTCCTGTAGGTAAATCAATCTCAAATTCAAAATTTGCTATTGTACCAGGATCGCCATTAAAAATAATAAGTGACAATGTATCAGCAGCTCCGCAAACATTCAAATCATCAATTTGCGGGTAACCTGCCACATTTCTCAAATCAATTATTTCTATATCAGGACATTCTCCCATCATCATGACAGAGATGTCTTGATTCATAGGTGACTCGCCTAAAATTTCTTTTTTGTAGAACCTAATTTCTTCGATTGTCTTTGGGTAGAAAATTTCTTCTTCTACTCCTAAAAGTAAATTTTTGAGTTCTTCAAAGATTCCAGAAATGGATAAGGAATAGTTTAGTTTTGAATTAGGTTTAAGCTTTAATGTTGAGGAGTTGATTTCTTTTTCATTTGTTGAGTTTTCAACAACTTGAATCGATTCTTTTGTTTCAATACAAGTTTCATTAGTTAGTTGTATTGAGGAAACAGTTGAATCATTTAAAATGAAAAAGAAAATACTAAAAATTACGCTTCCTAAAGCAATTTTTAAGAAAGATTGCATACCGAAAATTTTAATTTAAAAAAGACAACAGGCCATATCGAGATCTGATATGACAATTGAGGGGGGAGAAATAAAAATAAAGTGGAGTGTTGTGCTTAAGGAAAGGGCAGGAATAAAGTATCCCGATTGCTTTCTAATTTTGTTTTCGCATTCATTTTGTGAAATGCCAAAACCATACCATTTTAAAAGTCTTAATAGCAACCATGCAATTGTTGGCTCAAAAAAGGCCTATACAAAAAATTCTCTTTATCCAGGCAACAATTTTGGTATGCATTTTTAATCAAAACCTATTTTAATCAGAATTTTTATCAACCGTAACAGGTAAGCAAATCTGCTTACAATCTATCGCTATCAAATAATCTTCAATTTCTCCAGAGTTGAAATTTCCGTAAGGGGTCATATCATCCTCATTACTGATTCTCAATCGGAAACCAACGACGGTATTTCTAACGGCATGCATTGGAACATTAATTCTTACAGAAGTTGGAAAAAGGCTAAATGCATCATCAAAATTCATGACCATCTCACTTGGATCATTAAAATCTCCGTCGCCATTCCAATCAATCCAAGCTTCGACATAAGCCGTGTTTCCAGTTGTATTGGTAACCGTCAGCGGAATATCAAAACTACTTCCATTGTAAAGCATTAACCCTGGACTGAGTACGATTCCATTTTCATCAGCACCGTCTCCAAGGGCATTTCCACTTGGTTGTCCATCCAACTCATCATCAACAGAAGTTCCTAA
>CAYXQH010000621.1:0-3974 GCA_964467425.1 uncultured Saprospiraceae bacterium | reverse complement strand
CTTTGTTTATTTGAAATATTTTGAAATAGTTGGCTTAACTATGTAGCACGAAATCAAAAGAAAATATCGTGATTAGATTTATTTGTGTTTCATTATTTTTCATTAGTTGAATTTATATTTCTTAGTCTTTTCTTTTTTGAACTTTTTGAAAAATTAGGTCGTGAAAAAAATGTTCTTTGGATTCTGATTCCTGGGATTATTCTTATTAATTGTAATGCAATTTATTTTCAGGATTTAAACACCTTTAATTCGAATGCAGCTACTTTTGTTAGTATAGTAGTTATTTTATATTGCTTATATTATTTCTATATTACCATAGATCCAATTATTAAATCCGTACCATTTAATGTGATAAAATGGATAGTTATAGCCTTGTTTATTTATCATAGTATTTCAATTATTGTTTTACTTTTTAGTAATGCTTTATTGAATATTGATGTTGAAAAACAATATCTGGTTTGGGCAATTAGAGCATTGGTGATTTTAGGGACCAAAATCTTAGTACTGTCTCAATTTGTCAGATTGTTTTTTTATAAAGAAAGACGACAAATCATTTCAACGAATGACTGAAGATAATTTGCTAGTTTACATTTTAGCCAGCATAGCAGTAATGCTTTTATTTGCTGTAGGTGTTATATGGTTTTTAAATCAAACCCAACGTAAAATAGTCCAAAGCAAATTGAAGGAACAGGAACGGGAGATTAGTTTTCAAAAAGAATTATTAGAGAACACAGTAAAAACCCAGGAAAGTGAGCGAGAGCGTATAGCCAAAGAGTTGCATGATGATGTCGGTTCTCAGTTAAGTGTTATCCATTTGAATCTTCATGTCTTGAAAGAAAAAGTCGAAAAAGATCAAGAACTGCATCAGGTTTTAGATCACATTGAACAGTCACTTAAGAAAAGCACGGAACGTACCCGAACCATTTCTCATGATCTAATGCCTTCTATTTTACAGAAATTTGGTTTTCTTGATGCTGTAAATGAATTGGTGAATTCCATTAATTTAGCGCAGGTGCTGGATGTAGATATTGAAAACGAATCCTCCCTGAAAATATCGGATAAGTTTAAACTACTACATCTGTACAGAATTATTCAGGAGTTATTGAACAATACCTTGAAATATGCGAATGCTTCAAAAGTAAAGATCGTTTTTACTGAAATAGGAGAGCAGATAGAAATGATCTATACCGATAATGGAGTAGGATTTGATCCTTCAAAACATTCGGAAGGTTTAGGACTTGGTAATGTTAATACTCGAATTCGACTTTTAGATGGAACGATTGACTGGTCTTCTGAAAAAGGGGATGGTGTAAAAATAACTTCAAAATTTCCAAATCATGACTAAATATAAAGTAGCAATAATTGACGATGAAGAACTTTTTATTGCTGGAATAAAACTAATTCTAAGTCAGGAAGATGCGCTCGAAGTTTCTTTTACTGCTACGAATGGTTCGGAATTAATAAAAAGTGCAGAAGACGGAACTTTAGATGTTGATGTCATTTTGCTGGATCTTTCTATGCCAGTAATGGATGGAGTCGAAACACTTTTGGCTTTTAATAAATTGAATCATAAAGCACATATCATCATTCTTACCTCTCATTATAATGATGGTATTATTGTAAAACTTCTCGATGAAGGTGCTGCAGGATTTTTAGCAAAAAATGAAAACCCGAAAGAGGTAATTAAAACCATTTTGATGGTCGCTCAAAAAGGATTTTATATCAATGATTATATATTGTCCTTGATCCGAGATCGACGATTACTCGCCCGAAAGAAAAAATTACGCGAAGATTTATCAGCAAGAGAAAAAGAAGTATTGAGTTTGATTTGTAAAGAGTTAACCAATAAGGAAATAGCAGAACAACTTTATATTAGCCCAAGGACAGTAGAGGGGCACCGTAATAGAATTCTTGAAAAAACAAATTCTAAGAACACCGCTGGGCTTGTAATTTATGCGATAGAACATAACCTGTTTAAAGTAAATGTTTCAAAGTTTAAGTAAGTGTTTCTTTTTAAATTTATCCGCAAGCATAGAAATACGTTTAAAAAATAAAAACGCTTTTTTTATCAATATTCCTTTTTTTTAATATAAAAACTCTTATATTTGAATTATCCTTTCTAATGTGCTTCAATAATTAATACCATTTTTTCTTTAGCTTCTCTCCGATCCTTTCCGCCTATTACACATTTTTGAAAACTAAAACGCTCAAAGTATGAGACAAAGGATCTTAGGTATTTTTAAAGCAAAGTACAACAACAAATTACATCAAGGATTAACATTCATTTTTTTACTGACTATTTTTTTAGGTCAACTCAATGCACAAGTTCAAACACCTGTGTATTCCCAAACCTATGTGAATGACAGCCTTCCTGCAACGGTGGAAGTGGTGGTTTATAATTATAACCAATCCGCATCTAAGACGATGAACACGAACCAATCAAGTCAATTAACTAGTATTTCTACCTGTCTTATTGATGGGGACATTGTCATGGAAAACATTTCTCAGGATAATCAGGATGTCGAGGATGTCGGTTGTCAAAATAATGATTCCTTACAGATTTGTTTTAGAGTAAACTATTTCGACCAAGGAGGAAGCAGTCAGTTTTTTCATGGTTTAGTTCCAGATTTTGGAGATTGTCTGAATGTATATGCTACACCAGATGGAGAACCAGGTTCTATTACAGTACCGATGACCAATATTACTAACACAGGTCAATGGCTATGGTTCCCAGAAGATGTAGTTACCTATAATGATATACCTGATGGTTATTATCCGCCTTACTTTCCTGTTGGTGCCGGCTGGTTTTATGCTTTTAGACCGGGAAGTGATCCAACCTGTACGGATTTTTCAAATCCAAATTGTACATGGGGAGATGGTGCCGGAGGGAGCTGGGAAGTTTGTTTTCTAGCGGAGCCTATTTGTACAGAACCAGGTATTGAATTTTGTGATATCTCCTTTCGGACTTTTGGTGATGGAGAAACTGGAGGATGGACTCAGCCAGGTTGTCAGGATGATCAGCCTATCGAAGAGGTTTTTGTAAAAACCTGCTGTGATGAACCGATTATTTTAAATGATGAAATTGACTTTGAAGTTTGCTCAGGTGATCTTTTCGAGTTGAACTTAATTAGTAATATGGATCCGGAAACGGAGTATAACTGGACGGGAGGACCAGGTATTTATGGTGCAACTTCTGGAACAGGCTCAACTATTTCGGATGTATTGACCAATTTTACAGGTGCTCCGGTTACCGTTACTTATGTAGTCACACCAGTTTGTGCTTTAGGGTGTATCGGTGAGAAACTAACGGTTACCGTTACAATTAATCCAGAACCAGAAATTGTTATTTGGGCGGATAACCCGATTTGCGAAGGAGAGTGTGCAGAAATCGTTGCTACGATTGTAAATGGTGGCGGTGGCGGCTATAATGGTTGTGTTTGGAACACTGGCGAAACTTCAGAAAGTATAGTCGTTTGTCCTCAAGCAGGTACAAATACCTATTCTGTGATCGCGACAAATAGTTATGGATGTACTGCTGAAGAGTCAATTACTATAGATGTATTCCCTGCTCCATATGTTCAGATTACAGGAAATAATTTAATATGCCAAGGAGAGAGTACAACCTTGTTTGCTGATGCTTTTGGAGGCTCTGGAAATTATCAGTACCAATGGAGTAATGGAGGGAACGGACCTGCGACAACTGTATCTCAATCTGGTTTATATACAGTAACTGTTTTTGATTTGGCAACCGGTTGCGATCCTGCTTTTGCATCTTTTATTGTTACCGAATCTTCTAGTCCTGATCCAAGTTTAGAGGCTTCTGCTTCTACTATTTGTCAGGGAGAATGTGTTGACATTTATGCCAGTGCTGGCTTTACTTCTTATTTTTGGAGTAATGGAAGTACAAACCAATCTATTACAGATTGCCCACCTCCAGGTGTGTCAAACTATTCCGTAACGGTGACCGACGCAAA
>CAYXQH010000620.1:0-3983 GCA_964467425.1 uncultured Saprospiraceae bacterium | reverse complement strand
GTCTATTTGTATCATCCGATACTTTTCCACCTCACCAAATTAGCCTCGAAGATTACTTTTCTACCATTCGAAAAAAGTGGAAAAACAACCCCTGACATACCTGTGACACAGGGTGCATGTATCTTTGTTTCGAACAAAAAAATAATAATCATGCAAAAAGTAAAAATTGAACCTTTTAAAGTGATCGGAATCACTGTTATTACCAGCAATGTAAACGGGCAATCTGCTCAGGACATCGGTGGACTTTGGAATAAATTTATGTCAGAAGGCATTTTACAAAAAATTCCTAATAAGCTTGATGAAACCGTATTCTCCATCTATACCGACTACGAAGGAGATCACACCAAACCTTACCGAACGCTTCTTGGTTGTAAAGTAAGTAGCTTAGAAAATATCCCTGAAGGGATGCACGGTCAATCCTTTGAAGGTGGAACCTATCACAAGTACGTCTCAAAAGGCAATCTGATGGAAGGCGTAGTTTATAATACCTGGACGGAAATCTGGTCTAAAGAAACGAATCGATCTTTTGTGGCTGACTTCGAAATGTATGGCGAAAAGGCTCAAAATCGAGAGGCTGCAGAAGTAGATGTTTTAGTAGGAATAAACGAATAATCAGATGAAAAAAATAACTTTTAAATCAAAAGATGATTTGCTTATCTCTGCTGATTATTATAAGGTGGAAAAGCATAAGGGGCTCGTCCTCTTATGCCACCGTTCCCATTGTAATCGAGCAGAGTACCGAGAAACGGCACCTAAGTTTAATGCCTTAGGTTACTCCTGCCTGGCTATCGATCAACGTTCCGGAATGAAAGTTTTTGGGGCTGAGAATGAAACAAAAAACCGTGCAAAAGCACAGAAATTACCGACGGGTTATTTGGATGCCAGACCAGATATCGAAGCAGGTATTGAATACGCTTTTCAGCTGAATAAAAAGCAACCGATTATTTTACTGGGTAGTTCTTATTCGGCAGCCTTGGCTTTACTCATTGGCGATCATGGGCAAAAAGTAAAAGCAACAATGGTCTTTAGTCCAGATGAACATTTGAAGCAAACAAATCTCGCTAAGGAAATTAAATCTATTTCGATTCCTGTTTTTGCTAGCTCTGCAAAAAGAGAAATCAAAGAAGTCAAAAAGGTTTTACGATTCGTCGATAAGAAGTATGTTACGCATTTTCAACCTAAAGATGAAGGATTTCATGGCTCTAAAATATTATGGGAATCCGTAAAAGGATATGAAAAGCAATGGGCGGCTTTACAGCAGTTTTTAGAAAAGGTTGGATGAGGGGGGGAATGTTCTTACCCTTCCTCCATATACTTATATCCAATCCCACGAACCGAGTGAAAGAAATTTGGATTCCTAGGATCAACTTCAAAGTATTTTCTAAAGGATAAAATAAAATTGTCAATCGTTCGAGTAGAAGGGTAGACATCATATCCCCAGACGGATTGTAGAATTTGTTGTCGGGAAACGACTTCGTTTTTGCGATCAATTAATAATTTTAAAAGCATGGCCTCTTTCTTAGTAAGGTTGAATTCACCTTGATTGCCTCTTGCCTCGTAGGTTTTAAAATTGATTTGATTCTGGCCAAAATTGTAAATTTCCGGCGTATTCTCTGGAGACTTTACCGTTCGTTTGATTAAGTTTTGAACGCGTAATAATAATTCTTCCAAATTGAAAGGCTTTGTTAAATAATCATCAGCTCCTTTTTTTAATCCGGTGATTCGATCGGGGGCAGTATCTTTGGCAGTTAGAAAAATAATGGGTATATCAAGATTGGTGAGTCTAACCTGTTCGCAGATTTGAAAACCATTAATTTCCGGCAGCATGACATCCAGAATTAATAAATCAAAGTGTTGCTGATGAAACAGATTAATAGCTTCCCGACCATTGGCAGTGGTTACCACTTCATAGTTATCCATTTCAAGATTTAGCTTAACTACATCTCTAATGTTTTCTTCATCTTCAACTAGTAAAATTCTCATGAGCTATGTGGTTATGTAGGTTATGTAGTTATGTGGGAAAGAATTTTCTAACTATATAACCACATAACTATATTTCTTGTTCGATTGAATCTTTTTTTTATTTAAAAATACTTGCTGTCAATTATTAATGTTCAGGACTCATATGTCTATTACTTGATTTATTTCTTTATCGAATCTACTCTCGGCAGGGAGACTGATTTTAAAAATACTACCTTTTGGCTGATTATCAAAAATGTTGATAATGCCTCCATGAGCTTTGACAATTTCATTGACTATAAATAAACCCAGGCCTGTCCCTTTCGTTTCGCGAGTATCTTCAGAACCTACCCGATAAAATTTTTCAAAAACTTTTTTCTTTTCTTTATCTGGAATTCCCAAGCCTTGATCGGCAATACTAATAGCAATGTTTTCATTATTGGCAATTGTTTGAATATCGATGCTGGCTGGTTTTGGAGAATACTTTAATGCATTTTCAATCAAATTGATTAGAGTTGAGGTGATGCCAAGTCGATCTCCTTCAATAAAAATAGCTTCTGGATTACTTTCTAATCGGAACGTGGCATCAGGGAATTTAATTTTCATTTTAGAAACGATATCTTCCAGCGTTTCGGTCAGTGGGATAGGTTCTTTAGAAGGGTGATAAGTCGTTTCAATTTTTGCTGCTAAGAGCAAATCATTCACTAAGGTGTTGAGTCGATCTGTTTCCTGTAAAGCACTATCTGTAAATTTTGCATGCTGTTCAGGACTTAACTTTCTTTTTTTAAAAGTTTGTAGAATAAGAAGAATCGAGGATAAAGGAGACTTTAATTCATGGGTGATCGATAAAAGGAAATTCCGTTGTTGGTTAGCAACAACGATTTCTTTGTTATAGCCACGATTAATCAACCATACTCCAATGACTAAACTGATAATAAAAACAACGGCTTCTCCAAGGATCATCCATTCTTGTCGTTGGTATTTTTTCTTCAAATTCTTATAGACCGAAGTCTGTAAAAATTCAGCATCGTTTTTTATTTCTTTCTTTGCTGCCATGACGAGCCTGTTGCTCTCGGCTTTTGCAAGAAAGGCATCTTTGTTTTTGGTATAAAGCAATACCGACCACCAGGCAAATGCAATGAGCATATACGCAATCACGATGAGTGACAATAATCGAAGGGGAAGGTATTTTTTCAAAAAGTATGTTTTAGTAAAACTGCTCCTTGTTCACTTTCTTTCTATGGCAAAAATAAAAACCACAGAGACACAGAGAATCACAGAGTTGTAAAAATTTAAAGTTTTCTAATTCTTTCTTACCAAAATCTCAAGGTCGTCATTATTATTGGCAATCAGGTAAAGTTTTTTTCCATCCGCTGCAGAAATACGCTCGATGTCTGTTGCAGCTTTGCTAGCCCATAAGCCAATCGCTTTGTTTTTTGCAGCAATAAAACCGCCTTTTCCATCGCCTAATAATAATGTTCCATTAGAAGCATCATATACGCCTGTTTCTGTTTCTGCGCCATATTTGTTTCCGATTAATAAAACATCTGGATTGCCATCATTGTTGAAATCATCACTAAAAATATCTGTTACAGGTGCTATTTGACTTTCGCTCGGTAGGGCTCTTATTTTAAATTTTCCATTTCCACTGTTTTCAAAATAAGTGGTCAAAAACATTTTAGCCTCTAATCGATTGGCGGATTTTATAGCATCTGGTGTAAAAATTTCTTCAACGGTAGCTTTTCCATATTTGGCATAGCGAGGATAATTCTTTTTGATTTGTGGAATTTGCTTCATCAGTGCATCTCTTCCTGCAAACGGATAATCTTTCCCGTTTTTAGAATAGGTCATAATTGGTTCTATCGCACCATTATTATCAAAATCTTTGTAGATAATCGAAATTGGATTTGCTGCAGAAGCTTTAAGACGTGTGTTTCGACCGAGATTTCCACCAATGATATCCAGATCACCATCTTTGTCAATATCTACCAAGCTTAGACAATTCCACCAGCCATTGGTATTTG
>CAYXQH010000619.1:1822-3987 GCA_964467425.1 uncultured Saprospiraceae bacterium | reverse complement strand
TGACATCTTTAAAAAGAGGAGGATACGTTTTATCCCAGTGATGATAATTAGCATGTCCATTAATCATCAAATGCACATGCATGTCCCAAAGTCCGGGCATGACACTCATTCCTTCTGTAGAAATGATTTCCGCATTTTTAGGAATATCAATATTCCCCACCTGGCCGATGGCTTTTATTTTTTCTCCCTCAATGATAATGACGCTATTCGGAATAGGTATGCCGCCAAAACCATCAATTAAACGACCGCCAACCAAGGCTTTGATATTGTTTTGAGCTGATGCGAAAAAGGAGGAAAGGATAAATGCAAAAAAGAGGATTCGTTTCATCGTTTTGTTTTTATAAAAATAACAAATCTGATGACAAAGAAAAAGCCACTTCAAAAATTAATTCAAAGCGGCTTTTTCTAAAATAAAAAATCAGTTATTTTTTTGCAATCTTAGTGAATTTGACTTTCGTTCGTTTTCCAATTTTTATTATATACAATCCACCAATCAAATGCGAAGTGTTATATTGGAAAGTATTAAATCCTTCATTCAGCTTCAAGGTTCCTTTATGAACTACTCGGCCCATAATGTCGATAATCTTAATTTCTTCTGCTGTTTCGATTCTTGATTTTATCTTAATCGTTACATCTCTGTCTGCAACCGGATTCGGATATAAAGTGATATTTTCAATTACTTCACAATCTGACTTGACGGTAACTAAATTAGAGTATTCGAAAGATCCATCATGATCTACCATTCTTAATCGGTAGTAATTACTTTTACCAGCTTTTGTATCTGTAAACTGATAAGTAGCACTTGATTCTCCTCCAGAACTATTTACTCGCTCGATCATTTCAAACTCATCTCCATCAAAACTTCTTTCGATTTCATAATGGCTAAAGTTTAATTCACTGGCAGAAGTCCAGGTTAGTACGATATCGCAACCATTTGCTGCTCCTTCAAACCTGGTCAATTCTACAGGTAAAACAGATTGCTGGATCGTAATATTTGCTGTTCCACCTCCAATACTAGCGAGGCTATTAAACTGGATATGGTTTTTATTATTACCAACAGCCTGAGCGCCATCTGTATTTGTATCAGACGAATTACTTCCTTGCTCATTGGTTGTTCCATTTCTCAAAGCGTTGATGTCATAACCGTCAAGTACTGTTCCTTCGATATCGATATCATTTTCTGGATCAAAAGTATCTTTTTTAAACCATTGAGTTAGATCAACACCAGGAGTTCCAACGCCCCAATCATTTATAGCTTTATCTACTGCAGCGTCATACATTTGCTTAAACTCATTCTCAGGAAAGTAAAATCGAGCATCAATTGGTGCTGTCAATGGTGCATCATTAACGGTTTTTACATGCCAATCACGGATCATAGCATAAGTTGCAAAATCTGTGCTTGTCTCTGCATACCTGTCACTTGCATTATCATCAAGTCTAATCTCGATATATTCAATTTCTGTAGTATTGTATATAACACCATTTTGAGTATTCATTCTGATTGCAAACAAGTATTCATCCGGATCAAGTGGATTGTAATAGTATCTCCAACCGTTGTGTAAACAGTAAGTATAACATCTAATGACTCCTGAGTTTTCATTTACTACAGCTGCATGTTTTTCTACACCATTTACGTTTTGAAGAAAATGAGTAGTAGTTAATGAAGCTCCAGGATCTGTTGCGTCTGTTGTTACTGCATAATCAACACTAGGTCTTGAGCAATCGAACTCATATGCAAAGTCAAATGATGCTTGATCTTCTACTTTGTTTGCCATAGAAATATCTGTATTTCCTTGTACTGGCTGGGCAGTAGTTCCTGAATGATTGTCAGAATCATCTTTTGTGTCAGCTCCCTGATAAATGATAGATGCACTAAAAGCATCATTCGGTTCATCAACAAGGATTTCAAATGCAGGTTCATTTCCAACGCCATCTCCTTGATAGTCTTCATCCAATAATAAATTGGTAAAGCCATAATTACCTGTCATTCCAGAAATTGTTACCATGGTGACGTCAACAATGTTATCGTTATTGTAATCAATTTCAAGTGTGATTTTCGCTCCTTCTAATCCTGGCTCATTTGTATCTTGTGTTCCATCACCATTATAGTCTACCCATATTAGGTTTCCTAAAGCAGCGCCTTTATTATAATATCCAAAGTCAAT
>CAYXQH010000619.1:0-1722 GCA_964467425.1 uncultured Saprospiraceae bacterium | reverse complement strand
CCATCTAAAGTTCCTTCTGCATTGATATCATGCCAAACAGTTCCGCTAATTGTTCTAGGTGTAGTGGCTACATATCCAAAATCTTGTACAAGATTATTTGAACCTCCACTAATCGTAACGGTACCACCTTGGTGATCACCAGCAGTACTTCCTCCAGGATCAACACTATTGTTCATCGCTGCAACAAAAGGCAAAGAAGTTTCATCAACTTTTACACGGTATGTACGGTCAGGAAGATTTCCAAAGAAATAATTTCCATTTTCATCCGTAGTCGTTATGCTTAAAACTCTTCCGGAATTATCATCTAATAATTGAACCGTGATGCCTTCAATACCTGGCTCGCCAGAAGTGAATGCGCCATTGCCATCCATGTCTAAGAAAACAAGATCTCCGATAAAGCCTTTGTTTGTTGTATGATTTTCTGGTGCATAACCAAAATTCTCATTCAACTCATCCGCTGCGTTAATATCTACGCCACTATAACTGTTGTTTCCATTATCAGGATCACCGGTGTTGTCTAAACCATTAAGTATATTATCAGTGTCTGTTACCACTACTGTATAATTTCCGTCTGGAAGATTTGGGAAAAGGTAGGCTCCGTTCTCATCCGTAACGGTAGTTGCTACTACTGGTTCACCAGCATCCCAATCATTGTCATTATTCGTATCACTTATTAAAGCAACGGATACCCCTCTAACTCCCGGATCAGTTCCATTGTCAAAGTTTCCATCTCCATCTATATCAATATAAACGTAGCTTCCGATATCTGCCAGGTTACTAGTCGTTGCATATCCAAAGTCTCCTCCGAACCAAACATCACCTGGAGCAATAACAATAGGATTCATAAAATTGTCACTGTCATTATCAGGATCACCTGTTGGTGTCGTTATAAAACCAGTCAGACCACTTTCGTCTACTTCTACCATGTATCCTCCTGGTGTCAAATTATCAAAGAAATATCGACCATTCGCATCTGTTGTTGTCGACACGCCGTTATCTTCATATACTCCATCTAAATCAGGGTCGGTTAATAGAATTACCGTAACACCTTCAATTCCTGCTTCTCCTGGATCTTGTAGACCATTAGAATTTGCATCATTCCATATTCTATCTCCAAACCCTCCTGTTGCGGTCATGTTAGTCGGACTGTCTGTGTCGGTTTTAGAAGTGTAATGGTATCCAAAGTCTGCAGACATATGCTCTTGACCTGATGTTAAGCTTACCACTGTTTCTCCATTTGGAGTACTAAGTGTACCGTCTTCATCATAAATGGCAACCAAGCCTGCAGGCAAGCCAGATCCAATTTCTACAGTATAGTCTCCTGGTGAAACATTTCTAAAAATATAACCTCCATTTGCATCTGTTATAGTTGATGCAATTTTCACATTATTATCATCTAAAAGATCGACCGTTACTCCAGGAATACCTGGTTCGTAAGTATCTTGAAAACCATCCGTGTTTTCATCGATCCACACATAATTTCCAATTGTTCCTGTTCGAACAAAACCGAAATCATAGGTTGAAACACTTGTCTCTGAAGCTGGATTAGTTTGCTTCGTTACATCTGTAATACCTTGTACTGGGTTTGCATCTACACCGTTAGGATCGTCTGAGTCAATGTCGTCATTTCCATTAGCATTTGCATTAATGACAGAACTTGTAAATCGATCTGGTGTATTTACACTGATAGAAAAAGCGGGCTCTGTTCCACTGGCACCTCCA
>CAYXQH010000618.1:0-3993 GCA_964467425.1 uncultured Saprospiraceae bacterium | reverse complement strand
AAAAGCAATTTTTATTCCATATAAAAAAATGATTTATTGTAAAATGTTGATATATAAGGACTTACTTTTTTTTGAATATAGCCAGTCAACAAAAATCTACACTTCTCCAATATTAATAGGGCGATCGATACTTTCGTCAAGAGAAATAAACGTTTCTGTCCGTTGAATACCTGAGATCATCTGTATTTTATCGTGTAAGACATCTCTTAGATGGTCTGTATCCTTGCATATGATTTTAGCGAAAATACTATAATTACCTGTCGTATAATGCGCGCCTACAACCTCTGGGATTTTTTTCAATTCTTCCGCGACCTCCTCATAAAGCTTACTTTTATCAAGATAAATCCCCAAAAAAGCCGTGATATCATAGCCTAATTTACTATGGTTTATAGTCAAACTTGCACCAGTAACAATGCCCATCTGCATTAATTTTTTCATACGAACATGAACGGTACCCCCTGAAACATGAATATCCTCAGCGATTTTCGTGTAAGGCTTATTCGCATCTTTCATTAGAATGGCGAGAATCTTACGATCTATTTCATCAATTTCCATGATATTGCGTTTGAATTTAAGTAGGTCAAAATTGATCTTTTGTTTTCAAAAGGCAAAGAAATATAGGTTTTTTTTGATCCTGTTTGAATAGATTAGGAAGGAATCTATCCAAAACTTAATACAATCCAATATGTTGTCTATAAAAATAGTATTTTTGTTATTGCATAAAGGTCTTAGAGGAGGCGTAAATCTGGCTTTAATTTAGAAAACAGATAAAAGTCGCTCGTCAAAATAAAATTGATTGAATGGTTAACAATAGTGAACATAATCCGAAAAGAATAAATATATTTTTGCCGCTCTTACTAGCTCTTTTTTTAGTAGGAGGAATGCTAATAGGTTTTAAGCTAAACAATAATAAAATCGCTGCTAGTGGAGAATCTATTTCTATCATATCTTCTTCCGAACCTGGAAGATTAGAAGAACTCATACGGTATATAGAAGCTCGTTATGTTGATGATGTCAATAGAAATGAAATGACAGAGTCAGCGATCAATGCTTTGCTCAAACAATTAGATCCACATTCTACTTATATTTCTTCAAAAGATCTACAAGAAGTGAATGAACAACTAGATGGAAATTTTGAAGGAATTGGTATAGAATTTATGTTGTTGGAAGATACTATTTTAGTCGTGAGTCCAATTGTTGGAGGTCCTTCAGAAAAAGTAGGCGTTTTGGCAGGTGATCGAATTGTCCAGATTGAAGACTCCTTAATTGCTGGGAAAAATATGAGTACCAGAGATGTGATTAATATGTTGAAAGGAGAGCGAGGGACAGAAGTGGAAATTGGTGTCTTAAGAGGTAAAGATCCTGACCTAAAACATTTCAAAATAAAGAGAGATAAAATTCCTTTGCATAGTGTTGAAGTCGGTTATATGTTAGATGAAAAAACGGGCTATATAAAAGTAAACCGGTTTAGTGCAACGACCTATAAAGAATTTATGGAGAAATTGGAAAAGATGGTCGAAGAAGAAGGGATGGAAGATTTGGTTATTGATCTAAGACAAAACCCTGGAGGATACCTGAATGAAGCAACCAATATTCTTAGCCAGCTGTTTAAAGAAAAAGATCGCTTGCTTGTATATACGGAAGGTCGTACGGTAAAAAGAAATGATTATGAAACAACAGGAAAACCTTTCTTTGATGTAGATGGAATAGCTGTTTTAATAGATGAAGGTTCTGCATCGGCGAGTGAAATTGTAGCAGGAGCGGTACAGGATTGGGATCGAGGAGTGGTGATTGGTCGACGTTCTTTTGGTAAAGGCTTGGTGCAGGAACAATATGGTTTAAAAGATGGCTCTGCTCTACGTTTGACCGTTGCAAGATATTATACACCTACGGGACGTTCTATTCAAAAAAACTATGATGATTTAGACGCTTACGATCAGGATGTTTATGATCGTTATGACTCTGGAGAGTTGTATAATAAAGACAGTATTGACGTAGCTGATTCTACTCGATTTTTCACAAAGATTGAAAAGCGACCTGTTTTTGGTGGCGGAGGAATTACACCGGATATTTTTATACCTATTGATACCGTTGGTGTAAGTGATTACTATGTAGCAGTTCGTAATTTTGTTCCTCAATTTGCACATCGTTTCGTTGAATCGAATAAAAACGATTTTGATTATTCTATTAAAGAATTTGCTGCCCTGTATGATGTTCCACAAAGTACGATAGATGAGTTTATAGCTTATGCAGATGAACAGGGTGTAGCCTTTGATAAAAAAGGATTTGAAAAATCTAAATCAGATTTAAAATTGGCGATCAAAGCCAGACTTGCCCGAAAGCTTTTTGGTGATAAAGGATTCTTTTCTGTTTGGAATCAACAGGATGAATTAGTCTTGAAAGCTTTAGAAGCGCTTGCACAACCGAATCCTTTGACGTATAAGTAGCAGGATATTTATAGCTTTTAATATAAATTGGACTAGCATAAAATACAATTGCATAATTATGTAGTCTTTTCTTAATTAATCTTTATCGACTTATTTTATTTTTTCTAACACTTTTTTCATCGAAAAAAAAGTGTCCAAAAACCTGCCCGTTCCAGTCAGGCGGGTTCTAGACAAAATAAAGGCTAAACACCTGGCAGTCACCCACTCCCACCTATTTTGTCGCTCCCAACCCACTATTTAAAACAAAAGAATATTACATTTAATACTCGGATTGATCTTTAATTATTTTATCGAAAATGATTAAAAAGGATTGGCATTTTTTATTTTAGATATTTTGGTCACAAAATGCGTTAAAAACAAAATACTGTTTGACCCCGATAGCTATCGGGGGAGTTTATTTTGTTTAGTGTTTTTTGGCGAAAATCTCGTTAAGAAATGAAAATAGCCTAGAATTTTCTTTGCTTCTTTCTTTTTTTCAATGAAAAAGAAAGAAGGTATAAAAAACTAAATCTATTCTTAGGATTAGGCCTTAAGTACCATGCTTTCAAAGGCTTCCAGTTCGATCATCGTTTTATCGAAGCTTATCTTTTTTGCTTTTTTCTGAAGATTGCAAATACAAGCCCAGGCTTGGCCTTCGTTTTTAAAACGGATTAAATACACATCATCCGCAATTTGTTCTACGGATTGTATAGCGCTATTTCTCCAGTTATAAATTTGTTGAAACTCTGCCCATTGTTCTTCCGAATAATCGCCAATATAATCAGAGGTAAAAGCCAAGCCTCCTAATAGAGTTTTGATAATTAGAATGGTATACTGTTGGTTTGAGTTTAGATGGCTGTTTTTGTCTCGTAAAAGAAAAACATCCGGATCACTTTGAAAAACTTTACCATTTAATTGCCAGCGACCAAGGATAGAACGGAGCCCTGCAATAGTTGAAACGCGTTCTCGATGTCCTGCTAATTTAAACATGGAATGTTCCCATTTAAGATGGATGTCCGAGCTTACTCTACAATAATCAAGTTTGCCGAAAGCACTGCCAAGTGGGACACCAGAACCTGAAATCCATTTATTGCCAACCGTAGTGCGAAGAAATTGCAAAGCATCATTCATCATCTGCCCGCGCGTTTTATTGGCAGGGGGCTGAATACAGGCAGCAAAAAGAAAATCCAGTTTCACCAAATCAAAGCCCCACTTTTCTAATATGATTTTGAAGACACCTAATAAATAATCTTGTACTTCTTTGTGATAAAAATTTAAAGCATAAAACGAACCACCCCAATGGGAATGATAGCCAGCTTTTACATAGGATCCATCCGCATTTTTTACAAGCCAGTGCTTTTTATTTTGAAAAATATCAGATTTCTTTTCACAAATAAAAGGCGCAATCCAAAGCCCCGCTTTAAAGCCTTTGCTTTTTATTTCCTGCGCTACTTTTGCCATTCCGTTTGGAAAGGTATTTTTAATGTTTAACCAATCGCCGATATGATTTTGATAACCCTCGTCGATTTGAATAATATCTATTGCTGCTTCTTTTTCTTTGAATGCT
>CAYXQH010000617.1:0-4010 GCA_964467425.1 uncultured Saprospiraceae bacterium | reverse complement strand
CCTTCTCGGTTTTTTCTCAGTTTTTAATGCAGACGCTATTAAAAATGTAACCCTTACAAAAGGTGGTTTTCCAGCTCGTTTTGGAGGACGGCTTTCTTCGGTTTTAGAAATTAACATGAAGGAAGGAAATATGTCGGAATTTCATGGCGAGGGTTCTATTGGTTTGGTATCATCGAAACTCACGCTTGAAGGCCCTATTGTCAGAGACAAAACTTCTTTCATTGTATCTGCCAGAAGAACGTACATAGATTTATTAGCGAAACCGCTGATTAAATCTGCACAAGAACCAGGGGAACAGTTTGATTTAAAACTATTTTTCTATGACCTGAATGCGAAAATAAACCATAAGTTTAATGATAAGCACCGACTGTATTTTAGCACCTATTCTGGCTCCGATGTTTTTGGAGTAGATTCGAAAGAAAGCTATGATGATGGTGATTATTTTAAATTAGAAAATCAAACTGACTGGGGGAATGTTACAGCAGCGATGCGTTGGAATTACCTAATTAGCAATAAATTATTTGCTAACACCACCTTTACATACAGCCAGTATAAATTTGATTTATTGGCTGCTGTTGAAGATAAGTACAATGGAATGGTAGATGCCTTTTCTGCAAAATATACGTCTGGGATTTATGATTGGGCTGGAAAAGTTGACTTCGATTATATTCCAAACCCTAATCATTACATTCGATTTGGCGGAAGTGCAACCCATCATCGCTACGATCCTGGAGCTTTTCAGTTTGAAATAGAATCTGATGATTTAGACTTTGATACCATTCTTGGTTCTCAACAGGCCAAGTCTATGGAATATGCTTTGTATCTGGAAGATGAAATGAGTTTTGGAGCCTTAAAAGCAAATATAGGTGTGCATGCTTCCGGATTTAAAGTAAAAGGAAAAGAGAGTGAATTCTATTACTCTATTCAACCCAGGATTGGCTTAAGGTATTTGCTGAATAATGATTTAGCAATTAAAGCTTCGTTTAATACAATGGCGCAATATATTAATCTGTTGACCAATGAATCTTTGAGTTTGCCGACCGATTTGTGGGTGCCGAGTACCAAACGCGTGCAGCCACAAACTTCCTGGCAAGCCGCTGCCGGAATAGCTAAAACTATTTTTGATGAATACGAATTGAGTATAGAAGGCTATTATAAGCAAATGAAGAATGTTGTTTCCTATAGAGAAGGAGTTGACTTTATTGGTCTTGAAAATGATTGGCAGGATAAAGTTACGCAAGGTGATGGAGAAGCTTATGGACTGGAATTCTTTTTACAAAAGAAAAAAGGAAAAACTACTGGATGGTTAGGTTATACATTAAGTTGGAATTGGCGACAATTTGATGATATTAATGGAGGAGAACGTTATCCGTTTAAATACGACAGGCGACATGATCTTTCTTTAGTGCTTTCCCATCAAATCAGTGAGCGTGTTTCATTAACCGGTGCCTGGGTTTTTGGGACGGGCAATTCGATCACTCTGCCTTTGTTTAGATATACTACGCCTGTTTTCTATGATCCTAATTCTCAGGATTTTTACATTCGAGAAGTAGAAACCAATGGAAAGAAAAACGATTTTAGAATGCCATCTTACCATAGACTCGATATAAATCTTGAATTTTATAAAAAGAAAAAAAATTACGAGCGCTGGTGGACGATCGGGGCATATAATGTCTATAATCGGAAGAATCCTTACTTCATTTATTCTGGCTCTAATAATGAAGGACAGAGATCCTTTAAGCAAGTCAGTTTGTTCCCGATTATTCCTTCTGTTTCATGGAGGTTCAAATTTTAATTTTAAAAAAAAATGATAATGAAAAAGAATATAATTTTAATATGCTTGGTGTCCATCTTTTTTTCTGGATGTGGTGATGATTTTTTCGATCAAGTGGTCGATGTAGAAATTCCAGAACATACACCAGCACTTGCTATTACTTCTGTTATGAAAAGTGACGATGCTATTTTATTAGCTTATGTTTCAACGAGCGTAGGTGTTTTAGTTCAAGAAAATCCTCCTCCAGTAACTGATGCTACGGTAGAACTTTTTAAAGATGGAAACTTATTGTATACCTTGCCTCATATCGAAGAAGGCGTTTATGGTTGGGAAGCTCCAGAACCTTTAGGTACGGATGCTGGTCTCTATGAATTGAAAATTGCTAAGCCTGGATTTGAATCAGTAAAAGGAACACAGAGCATGCCTGAAGTAGTTCCAATTATTGAAGGGTCATTTGATGAAGAAGGGACGGTCAGTGATGAAGGAGATCGAGTGGATGAAATCATTGTAAAATTTAAGGATATCGAAAACGTTGCTAATTATTATCAAGTAAGAGCAGCTGTGCGTTGGGAATTAAGTAATGGAGGAGTAGTTGAAAATGAAGAATACCTTAGGTCCAATGATCCTGCAGCAAGAGAAGTTCAAAGTGGCATCTATATAACAGATGCAGCTTTTGATGGGGAAGAATATGAGTTGAAATTATGGGCATACGATGTCTATATAACTAGTGAAATGATAAATCCAAAATTAGTGATTTCTCTGGTGAACACATCTAGAGATAAGTATTTTCGTGAAACATCTATCGATAGCTATCAAAATGCAGACGGAAATCCATTTGCTGAGCCAGCAGTTATTTTTAGTAATATCGAGAACGGATATGGAATTTTTGGTCTGGAAGCAAAAGGCCCAGAATTTATCATTGATTTGGATTAAAGTTCCCGAGTAAGTCATTCGGCAGGAAGAATATTGAATCCTAAAATTCATTATTGGATATTCAAGATTCAATATTCTTTCCTCACCTTCCTTTCCCTATTTCTTCTTACCTTTGCGCTTCGGTAAAGGAAATTCTAATGATTATAAAAGAAGCAGAGTTTGTAGGAAGTTTTCCAAGTGAAAGACTATGTCCAAAGGACAATAAGCCAGAATATGCGTTTATTGGTCGATCCAATGTAGGAAAATCCTCTCTTATCAATATGCTCACTGACCGGAAAAGCCTTGCTAAAGTTTCCAACCGACCTGGAAAAACGCAAACCCTCAACTATTATTTAATGGATAAATCCTGGTATATCGTTGATTTACCGGGTTATGGTTATGCTAAAATTTCCAAGAAAAAAAGATTCGAGTGGGAAAAAATGATTGAAGGCTATATGCTTAAAAGGCAAACACTTGGATGTGCTTTTGTATTGATAGATCTCAATGTTCCTCCTCAAGAGATTGACATGGAGTTTGTAAATTGGATGGGGAAAATGCAAATACCCTTTGTGATTGTTTTTACAAAAACGGACCGATTAGGGGTAAATAAACGTGGAATACAAGTGAAAAATTTTCAAAATGAGATGCATAAATATTGGAATGATCTTCCTGAGCAATTTATGACGTCTGCAGAAAAGAAAATTGGTCAGGAAGAGATGTTGAGTTTTATTGACGGAATAAATGCGGAGTTTTATGGTCAAAAAACATCTTAATTCGCCAACGAAAACATACCCTCCGGTTATTGAAAAAATGGAGGATTGGCCGATTTTCAAATTGAGTGAAGATCGGGAAGCCTTTATTCGCGAAATTAATGATTATACGCTCCAAAGAATTTCAAATAATAAACCTGAGGTCGTTAGTGATACATTGGCTAAAACTATTTACCTCGAACGTATTCGAATCAAAGAAGAACCCTGGAAAGTTGACCCACCTAATGAACGACAGTTCTGGTCTAAAATAAGAAAGAAATTAGTCCGCCATTCACTGGATAAAGAGGAAGAAGCTTCAAAAGCCATTAATGAAGAAATTCTTAAAAAAATTATCTCCAGATATTCTGAAGAGATTGTTGGGACTTTTAAAATTAAAACCTTCCTATTCGCAAGAAAATTTTTAACCGGATTTTTTAGCCGATTATTAAACACAGCTGCCAGTCGGAATTTAAGACGACTTTATGGTCGGAGTCATCAATTAGAAGATCGTATTAAAGTGATGGGCGAAACGGAGACGGTACGTGCCTTAATGAAGAAAGGAACCGTTATCATTG
>CAYXQH010000616.1:0-4032 GCA_964467425.1 uncultured Saprospiraceae bacterium | reverse complement strand
ATTTTGGAACTTCGTTAATAATGAGCTACTTTTGCACTCTTATTTTTTAGAATAAAACAAAGAGAACAAGTGATTGAATTTTCCAGATTTCAACTAGCTAATGGTTTACGAGTTTTGGTGCATGAGGATGACAGCACACCAATGGCAGCCGTCAATGTTTTGTATGACGTTGGCGCAAAGGATGAATCACCGGACAAGACGGGTTTTGCGCACTTGTTTGAGCACTTGATGTTTAGTGGATCGGGAAATGTGCCTGATTTTGATATTCCAATCCAGGAAGCTGGAGGAGAGAATAATGCTTTCACGAATAGCGACATCACTAACTTTTATGATATCGTTCCTATTGAAAATTTAGAAACCGTTTTATGGCTGGAGTCTGATCGAATGATGGATTTGAATATTGATCAGCGAAAATTAGACATTCAGCGAAAAGTGGTCGTGGAAGAATTTAAGGAAACCTGCTTGAACCAACCTTATGGTGATGTTTGGCATCATCTTGCGGAGCTTGCTTACAAAGTCCATCCTTATCGCTGGCCTACGATCGGCAAAATTCCAAAGCATGTAGAAGATGCTAATCTTGAAGATGTTAAAAATTTTTATAAAAAACATTATTGTCCTAATAATGCCATCCTCGCCGTTTCAGGTAAAGTCAAAACAGCACAAATAAAAACGCTGGTGGAAAAATGGTTTGGAGATATTCCGGCTGGACCAAGACCAGAAAGAAAACTACCAGTGGAGCCTGTTCAAACAGCATTTCATAAAAAAGTACTCCGCTCTAACGTCCCTATTGATTCTATCTACATTGCGTTCCACGCCCCTGCCAGAGGACATAAAGATTACTACGCTGTTGATATTCTCTCGGATGTATTGTGTAATGGTAAATCTTCCAGACTGTATAGCCGCCTTTTAAAAGAACAAAAAATATTTTCTCAGATAGACGCTTACATCACTGGCAATATCGACCCTGGGCTTTTAATCATTGAAGGAAAGTTAGCCAAAGGAAAAAGTATCGAAGAAGCGGAAGCTGCTATTTGGGGGGAAATTGAACAATTGAAAAGGGAGAAAATCAGTGAAGTGGAACTTCAAAAATTTAAAAACAAGATTGAAAGCACACTAGTTTTTTCTGAAGCTAGTGTTTTAAATAAAGCTATAAATCTTGCTTTTTTTGAACTACTTGGTGATCCTAATATTATCAACGAAGAGGTAGAATTTTATCGAAAATTGCAGCCAGATGACATTTACAAAATGGCAAACCAAATTTTAAATAGAGAAAACTGTTCTGAACTTTTTTATTTAACAAAGGAAGCCCCCACTGTAGACTCTGTATAATTTATAAAGCCATTCGGCATTCGGTTTCCGAAAACCAAATGCCGAATGCCGAATGCTTCTTCAACATCTTTTAAAACTCCGCCTTATCTATTAACTTCCATGGGTTCATTCGATTAAATTCGATATTAAAGGTTACTCTTCCCCAATAACTATCTTTATCACCATAAGGTGTTTTCATATTGTCAGAATTAATTAGCGGAAAATAAACCCCCATTGCGCCGTTGAAAAATTCCAGAGACAAACCACCACTCCAAAGCAATTGATCTTTTAAAGTTGCGCTTTCTCCAGTAGGGGTTGCATTATCGAAATAACCAAAATCAAAATAAGGCTTTAATGGAAGACGTAAGGGTAAATTTTGTGGAAGATCAGCTTTGAGGTTACAGGCAAAAATAAAATTATTACTTTGTCCTATACTGTAGGCACTACCAAAAGCATTTTTCATTCCACCTTCCTGAATCGTAATCTGTTGAGACAAGAATCCATTTTGTTCGCTTCGTCCTAAATATAAATGTTCGTAATCATAATCATTAAACCCCTGAGAGGTTAATGCAAAACTTCCTCGTGTACTTCGATTGGAAACATTACCTGCATTTCGTCTTGAATTATTTAAAAACGCTCCTCCAAATAACCTTACATAAACTGCTTTCCCAGGCTTATAAGTAAACGCGCTTGCGAAAGTCACAGACGCTTTCAAATAATTTTGATCTCCAACAAAGGAGGTATAATTTCCTTGTTCTAATTCAATACCCAAACCAAAAGGGTTAGGTGCTCTACGATTTTTATACGTATAAGCTAATTGGAAATATTTCGAATCTTCTATTTCATTTCCCATATATATACCAGAATCCCGAACCGCTACTTCGTCGTATACCAAAACGGCTTTGGCACTTAGCGTTTGCTTAATCGGTGATGCATCTTTCCCTCCAAAATGAAAAGTAATGCCCGGACTTACTCGATTGTACAACAAGTTATAATCATCTACTTCTATGTAATTATAATTATACCTTTTTAAACCTAATTCCAGAATAACCTTACTGAGCTTATCTTTCTTAGGAAACATATTGTATTTAAAATTGGCAAGCCCTGTTAAGTCTTTCGTTTCAAAAGAATACATAGGTGCTACAGCAAACTCAAATTTATTCGCGGGTATCGTCGTATTGTAAAGCGTCAAACCCAACATTGCTTTGTCGTAATTATTCCAGGTAATTAAAGGCAACCAATAAAGGTTCGTTTTTTTAGAATTTTCAAGACCTGTGAAAAATCGAAAGTTTAAGGGCTCCATTGTTTTAAAAGCGCCGGTAGTTTTGATGTTGTTATTCCTTCGATCAACATCCAGCGTCAGGCGTTCCTCATCAATTACGATTAAATCATAATCTCCTTTTTTGAAGCTAACCTCTTTGGAATCATCGATACCTTCATACCATTGCGTATGTACAACTTCACCATCTTTTACTCCATTTATTGGGAAGGGTGATTTGATATCTCCTTTATTTTGAATCAATAATTTATAATCATCTCCCGAACTAATTTTTTTAACGGCATAATCTATTTTACCATTGGAGTTAATCATCCCATCGAAAAGCCATTTCAAATCTTTGTTCGTTTCTTTTTCGAAGTGTGATCGAAAATCTTCCGGTTGAGGGTGTTTAAATTTCCAGGCCTGATAAAAGCTTTTCATGATTCGGTCAAACTCCGCTGTCCCTAAGTACATTTCTGTCATTCTAAAAAACTGTGCTGGCTTTTCGTATCCTCCCAACCAATAATTAATCGGTTTGAAATCATTAGAATGTGTTGCTGGTGCTTGATCCTGATTTCGTCTTGCTTGAAATAAATAACCCAACTCCAACTCTTTAAGATCTGTTGAGTTCATCAGAAATTCGGGGAGCACCATTAGGTTTTCACCAGTATAATATTTAAGCGTATATCGATGATCATAATACGAATTCAGTCCTTCATCCATCCAGACATGATCTCGTTCGTTGAAAGCTAAAATTCCATAAAACCAATTATGTCCGACTTCATGGGTAATCACATTATCTAAAGATTGTGGATCTCCCATTAGGCCAATTACGGTAATCATTGGATACTCCATACCTCCACCAGCACTCAATGCGCTTTGAACCGCTGTTGCTTGAGGATAAGGATATTCTCCAACATGATCTGAATAAAATTTTACAGATCGATCTACATAATCAATCCCTTTGATCCACATTTCAGATTCTTTATTGGTAAACATTGCCCAGGTATCCACTTTCTTGCCGGAGCTTAAAGTCACTTCACTTTTTTGAACATAAAATCGCTTGTCTGCAAACCAGGCAAAGTCATGAACTTGTTCCGCTGTATAATGTAATGTTTTCACCTCAGGGCTTGAATCAGGGAAAGTATCTCTTTTATTTCCATTTTTAAACCCATCCACTTCAGCAATAATCTTATCGGTCTCTGCAATCTTCTTTTCTAAAAATGTATACTCTTCTTCATTTTGTAAAACGCCCGTTGCCCCCACTACATAGTTGGCAGGTAAGGTTATTTTTACATCATAATTTCCAAATTCATAATAAAACTCTCCCATATCCAGATAAGGCATTGGGTGCCAACCATCTTTATCATATACAGCAGGCTTAGGATACCATTGTGTCATAGAGTAATCTTGGTTTTCATGTCCCAATCGAGAAAACACTTTAGGTATTTTAACTTTGAAAGGTG
>CAYXQH010000615.1:0-4033 GCA_964467425.1 uncultured Saprospiraceae bacterium | reverse complement strand
ATATTTGGAATCGACTGTGAAGGAGGATGCGGAAGTTTAGAATAAAAAAACAAAATTCTTAAATAAGAAAAACGTCTGGTGGAATTATTCATCAGGCGTTTTTCTTTTAGGGTTGAAAATCCATCATGAAAAATATATTCTTCACGTCAGACCACCACTTTGGTCATAAAAACGTAATAAAATATTCAAACCGTCCTTTCGAATCGGTAGAAGAAATGGATGAGCATATGATCGAAAAGTGGAATGAAAAAATAGGAAAAGAGGATGAGGTTTATCATTTGGGCGATGTAGGGTTATCTTCATCTGGAAAGTTGAGAAAAATATTAGAGCGACTGAATGGTAAAATATATTTGATAAAAGGCAATCACGAAAAATCAGCAGAGGCTTGCCATTCAAGGTTTGAATGGATAAAGGATTACCATGAACTGATTATTAAAGATGAATCGTTTGAGCGAGGTCAACAAATGATTGTCTTGTTCCATTACGCCCTTCGAGAATGGAATGCTTCCCACTACGGCACCTTTCATTTGTATGGTCATTCCCATGGAACTTTAAAAGATGTTCCGAACTCTTTATCTTTTGATGTTGGCGTAGATTGTCATAATTTTTCCCCGCTATCCTATAATGAAGTTAAAGCAATTATGAAGAACAAAACTTGGAAACCACCTTTTTCAAAATAGAAAATAGAATGTAAGCTCTACAAAAAATAAACGCTCGACAATCAACTTGTCGAGCGTTTATTTTTTCATCCTAAAAATGAAGGTTTTCTATCTCAATAAAGTAAAATCACCGCGATAAAGTAAAGTTACTTCATCTTCAAATACAACTTCAATCAGATAAACAAACACGTCAGGATCCATTGGTTTACCTTGGAAAAATCCATCCCATGTAGGAATACCACTTTGATTTGCTTCTATATCTGTTTGCTCATAAATCAATTCTCCCCATCTATCAATGATTCTGACAAAATTGACTCTTTCTACACCAACACCAGTGAAAACTCTAAACTCGTCATTGATTCCATCTCCATTTGGTGAAAAAGCATTTGGTAAGAAAACGTTTCTATTTTTATCAACCTCGATAGTTACTTCCGCGTCTCCTTGACAGCCATTTACATCAAAAACAGTAATCAAATAAGTTTGATCTTCAAATGGTCTTACTACTGGAGTTTCACATCGATCACATGAAAGTTGATCCGCTGGTGTCCAAAAAATACTGTCTGAATTAATCATCGCACCACCAGGATTGAATTGAGGTATCAACCTCAAACTATCGCCTAATTCCACTTCGATGACTGGGTCTATATTGATAACAACCGGATTAGGTTGGGTAATATTTATTGTTGTATCGATAGAGCAATTCCTACTATCAAAAATCTCAATGATGTGTGGTCCTGAAAACACATTGGAACCAAATGTAATATCTTGTAAAGGAGCCTGATCTACGGAGTAAGCATAAGATCCACCGTTTCCTCCATCTACATCAGCAATACCAAGCGTCGTTGTAAATCCAAAACAAAGAATTGGCTGAATGGTATCTAATGTAAAGGTAATCGGAGGGGGCTCATTGACTGTATGTGTTGCTGTTGCGGTACATCCACGACCATCGGTCACTTCTACAGAGTAGATTCCTGCGACTAAATCAAATGCCCCTGGTGAACTTGTTGGCGCAACGTTTGGTGTCCAGTCGAAACTTACATTTCCAGTATTCCCACCATCAGGAAATACTACAACCTGACCGTTGTCTCCTCCTGGGCATTCTACATCAAAGGTCTGTGTCGAATCAATTACAGCACTAAAAACAGGTGGCTCCGTAATAATCACTGAAGTCGAGAACATACACATATTGGCATCTGTGATATTTACAAAGAACGTATCTGCCGGCAAACCAACTACGGTAGCGGTTGTCGGATCAATACCTGCTGGTAGATTTAACCAATTATAGGTGAATGGCATCTGTCCTCCAGATGGTATCAAGGTTGCTTCTCCATCAGAAAGTCCAAAGCAACTTGCAGAAGATGCGTCAACAGTTACTTCTATAGGTGCATTTGATGGGAACATTATTGAATCTATACCCATACAATTATCTGCATCGGTAACTAAGATCTGTTGATTGCCACCACAAAGCATATTAGCAGTACTTGAAATCACACCGATGTCTTGCTCTCCTGATTGCCATGTATAAGTGAATACCCCGGCTGTACCATCGCTATAAGCTGCAGTTGCAGTTGCCATACCATCACAGCTGGTACCAGTTGCTCCAAAACAACTTACAGGTCGTAATATATCTACATCCACTTCAATCGAAGGAGGATCTACTATTTCAAAATTTTCAACTGCAGGAGTACAACCATTTATATCTCTAACGGTGACCATATAATTTCCTGCTGGTCCTTCTTCTGAAACTACGCCTCCTGAGAGAGAATTACCAATAGTCCATTCTATTGTATAAGGCTCTGTTCCTCCTGAAACAGATATAATTGCAAATCCATTGGGCCCACCTGGACAAGTAGGAGAACTAGTTATCAGCGTATCAATTGTTATAGGATCTGGTGCCACTACAAAAGCAGTATCTATCGTTTCACAACCATCAGCTGAAACGACAGTAATGGTATATTCTCCAGGTGTTAAATTAGATATTGTTGTGAGCATTGGACCCGATTCATTATTTGACCATTGGTAATCCGTAATCGGTGAATTACCTGCCATTGCAACGACGGTCAAGGAACCATCCGTGTCTTCTGCACAATTTATGGTATCATTTCTAAGCTCAACTATTAGTGGTGGTGATGCCTTTCCAATCGCAAATTGAAGAGAATCAACACACATGTTATCATCCGTTACCGTTAAGGTGTAACTACCAGAAGGTAGCATGTTAATGGTATTTGATGTTTGGCCAGGCACACCCCAATCAAAATCATATCCTCCTACGGTCGTACCACCAGTGACGTTTACTTCAGCCGTTCCATCCATACCAGCACAGGTTTCATCTGTTTTGGTTGCTAACGTAATCATGATTGGGTCGGGCTCTGTTATTACAAAAGAAGTATCAACAAAACAACGATCCGTATCTGTCATTCTAAGATTATAATCTGCTGCTGATAAGTTTGTGATAGTACTTGTGTTTGCAGTATTCGTTGTGCTACCATTAGGGATAGGTATACTGCCATTCCATAGAAAAGTATATGGTTCTGCGGCAGGTGGCGGAGTAGCAAGACCTCGAATAAATATCTGGCCATCAGTGCCTCCATTACAAGAGACGTTATCAACTACAATACCTGTAAACGAAAGTATTCTTTGTGCCCCTACTACCATAAAAGTATCCAATTGACATCCGTTTGCATTCGAAATTGAAATATCATATCGTCCTGGCAAGGCATCAGCGAGGTTAAATCTATTACCAGGCAAAGCAATCGTATTCATATCAGGAGTCGTTACTGCAATATCATAAGTCAGTGGGGCTGGATCTGGGAAAATGTCAAAACTTATGGTTCCATCATCAACTCCTGAACAAGTAGCTAATGAAGTATTTCCAACAATCGTAATTGGATCTGGATCGTCTAAAATCGCTTGAGTACTCTCTATACAGCCAAATTGATCTGTAACTGTTATGGAAAAATTACGCGGCGGCAAATTTGAAATAACACTCGTTTGTTCACCTGTATTCCAAATAAAAGAATATAAATCCGGATCTGGATTATTTATCGGCATACCATTAATCGCTAAATTTACGGCCAACGCTCCATCCATTCCACCACGACAACTAATATTTTGAACCGTGTCGACACTGAGCACAAGTCTTGGTCTTTCAATAACCTCAACATTTGCAGTAAAAGTCTCTGGAGGAGTAGAACTATCAGTTACCGTTACTTCAAAAGTTCCAGCTGATTGATTGGTGACTTCGATATCATCACCATCAACATTGATTGTAAATGGTCCTTGGACTGGACTCGGCGGCGTTGTCAATTCTCTATAAGTTACGGAGTAAGGCGCTACACCTGCAACTGGTCTGATTGTAAATCCACCATCGTTTT
>CAYXQH010000614.1:0-4033 GCA_964467425.1 uncultured Saprospiraceae bacterium | reverse complement strand
CATTCAATCATTCAATCATTCAATCATTCAATCATTCAATCATTCAATCATTCAACACCCCAAACTGTAAAAAATGATGATGGAAATGCTTTCGATGCATCAAGTCCCAAAGTTCTTTGTCCAGATTGCCAAAAGTAGAATGAGTTGTTGTAGCCTCCGGATTGTCTTTGAAAAATTGTTCGTATTCATCGTAGGCATTAAACATTGCTTCTTTCGCTGCTGCAAGACTTTCAAATTGATACGGCTCTGGAGCATCTGGATTCATGCCAGGTCGTTTAAAACCTCTTGGTAACTGGCGGTAGTTGAATAAGCTATCCTGATATTTTTCAAGTCTTTCTTCTGGCGTAACGATTTTGGTTTCGCGTTTACCTAAAGCAATCATAAATGTTTCGTACAAATGTTCCGCAAGATGTTGCGGTCCCATCATACCCCATTCGCCTTTCGATTCTTCCGTTAACTTACTAATACTAGCTTCGACATTTGCTCTGGTGAATTCCTGGAATGGTGATTTCTTCTGAACGAGGGTAAGAATGGTAGCCGTCGCGCAGAGATCTTTTTCCTGATCGAAAACTTCAACAAACCATTTGACAACACCCGATGGATGTTCTTTTCCTCGGCTATCTCTTTCTACCCGTTCTTTACAAGTCAATCGCACTTGGAGCGTATCATTATGATAAACTGGTTTTAAAAATCGACATTCATCTAAACCGTAATTTGCAGCAACGGGACCTTTGTTTGGATAAACAAATAACCCTGCTGCGGCAGCTAAAATGAAATAACCATGTGCTGCACGCTTTTCAAAAATACTTCCTTTTAAGGAGGTGATATCGGTATGCGCATAAAAATGATCCCAGGTGACATTTGCAAAGTTGATAATGTCTGTGTCTGTTATGGTACGCTTATGCGTCAACAAAGACATACCAGGTTTTATATCTTCAAAATGATATTTGAAAGGATGCTGTGTAGCTTCTGTATAGTTTGCACCTTGCTGATAAATGCCAGTAATTGCAGTAATAGTGGTTGGCGTACCTTGGATCGCACATCGTTGTAGATAATGTTTTACACCGCGCATACCACCCATTTCTTCTCCACCTCCCGCACGTCCCGGTCCACCGTGTACAAGCGTTGGTAGGGGAGAACCATGCCCAGTGCTTTTCTTGGCAGACTCTCTGTTTAAAACTAAAATCCGTCCATGATGACTAGCAGCTCCAATGACAAAATCTCTAGCAATGTTATCATCAAAAGTTGAAATCGAACAGCAAAGCGAACCTTTTCCAAGCTTGGCTAGTTGAACAGCGTCTTCCGTGTCTTTATAAGGCATGATCGTACTCACAGGACCAAAAGCCTCTACCTCGTGTACCGCCAAATTTTTATGTGGCTCTTTTTCTACTAATAAAATAGGGCTTAAAAAAGCTCCCTTTTCCGCATCGGCACCAAGAACATCCACTTTTTCTAAATCGCCATAAACAATCTCAGCCGTTTTTGCCAGTTCTTTGACTCGATCTCTGACTTCCGTTACCTGATCTCTGCTCGCCAAAGCACCCATTCTGACTTCTTTCACAGTTGGATTTCCGATTGTTACTTTAGCAAGTGCTTTTCCTAAAGCAATTTGAACATCTTCCAATAAGTTTTCTGGAACAATTATTCGTCGGATCGCTGTACATTTTTGACCGCATTTTACCGTCATTTCTTTCCGTACTTCTTTTATAAAAAGATTGAACTCAGGTGAACCTGGCGTAGCGTCTGCTCCAAGGACAGAACAGTTTAAAGAATCTGCTTCCATATTAAAAGGAACAGCCTCCTGAATAATTCTTGGGTGTGCTTTTAGCATTCGTCCAGTCGTTGCAGATCCTGTGAAGGTGACGACGTCTTGAGATTCTACCGTGTCTAAAATCGTTCGGGCAGAACCACAGATTAACTGAAGTGCTCCTTCAGGAAGAATTTTAGATTCGATGATTTCTCTGACTACAGCTTCTGTTAGAAAAGAAGTGGCCGTAGCTGGTTTTACTACAGCAGGTACACCAGCCATCCAATTCACTGCACATTTTTCGAGCATCCCCCAAACTGGAAAATTAAAAGCATTGATATGAATAGCAACACCTTCTTTTGGAACCATAATATGATGACCCATAAAATTTTCGCCTCTGGATAAATCAATCGGATCGCCATCCACGTGGAATGTTTGATTTGGGAAAAGTTTTCTCAAGGAAGCATTCGCAAAAAGATTTCCAAACCCTCCCTCGATATCAATCCAGCTATCTACCTTGGTTGCTCCGGTACGATAACTGATTTCATAAAATTTATCTTTTCGCTTGGTCAGGTAAAGAGCTAGTTTCTTAAGCATATTACCACGTTCCTGAAAAGTCATCTTGCGAAGGCTAGGCCCTCCGATCTTCCGGCCATATTGTAGAATATCGCCAAAATCCAGACCTTTCGTACTGGCATAGGTGATAATCTCACCAGTAACGGAATCATAAAGTGGACTACCATCGCCCTCGCCCTCAATCCAGCTGCCTTGAATATAGTTTCCTAATTTACTCATATCTCTTTTAATTGGTTTTATGATGAATACTAACCTTTGTTCGAGTGTAACTAACAGTTGTTAGTTAAAGGTACAAAAAAATTAGCGCTTAATGAGGCCGGTCAGCAGACAATGAATCATTTGTTGTTCTAATTCTACAGCATTAATGTTTTTTTGTCTGCTATACCAAGAGTATAGCCATCGGAGCGTTGATAAAATAGAAAAAAGCGCAATCTTCGTATTGACTTTTTCGAAGGTGCCTTCTTTTACACAATCACTTATAATTTTTTCAAATTTCTTTTCATAGTTATTTCTGAGCGCTAAGTATTCAGATAATACAGGTTCTTCCAAATGCACCCATTCACTGGTGATAATAGAAATAGCATCGGTATGCTCAGCGGTATATCTTACATGCAAACCAATGATTCGCTTTATCTTTTCAACAGGGGAAAGAGAAGATTTGTTGATTTCATCCATTTCTTTGGTAAACAAATGAGCAATAAAAAGAAGTAATTCTGATAGAATTTCCTGTTTGGAGGTAATGTGATTGTACAAACTGGCGCCCTGGATACCCACAGCACTGGCAATATCTCGCATAGAAGTTGCCTGAAAGCCTTTTTCTCTAAATTGTTTTGCTGCACAGGCTATAATCTCTTCTTTTCTTGATCTCATTAATATAGGTATTAGTCAATATTAGCATCGCAAGATAAGGATAAAGTTATATGTCTAGGTTGATGTGAAAACTATTTCCAAATTTTTATCTTTGTGAAAAAATATATATTTATGAATGGTGATGATTTTTTTGGAAAACTAGGAGACTTCCTGGACCGAAGTGCACAAAACATTAAAGACCGATTACGATTCGATGTTACTGATTTGATTCGAGCAATTGATAAGAATGACCCGGAGCAGGTGGAAAGAGTATTAAGAGCTGGCGTCGATACCAATAAACGTGACGGATTGTACCGACTGGCTTTACCAATCGCTACAGATAATAATAATGCAGAAATAGTGGGAATGCTTTTAGAAGCAGGAGCCAATCCAAACCTTCGGGATCAAAATGGAGATACGGCTTTGTATAAAGCGGTGTATTGGGAAAATGAAACCATTATAGAATTGCTTTTAGAAAAGGGAGCAGATATCAATCAACCAAATGGAAAAGGCATGTCTTCTCTTCAGGCTGCTCAGCGTTTAGGTAGAGCGGATATGATTGAATTATTGGAAGGGTATAAAGATGATAAAAAAGCGAAGAAATTTGAAGCCGATAAAAAGAAGCATGAGGAGCTAAAAGCAAAAGCAGAAGAAGCGAGAAAAAAACGAGAAGCAGCAGCAGCTAAAGAAAAAGAATTAGAAGCAGCAGAAAAGGCGAAAGCAGAAGAAGCTGCAAAACAAGAAATGGAGCAGGTGTATGAAGTAAAAGATGGGGATTATTTAAGAGCCCTATTGAAAGCGATGCAAAGCAAAGATTCAGAAGCGGTAAAAGCTTTTGCTGAAAAAGTAGAAGACCTCAAT
>CAYXQH010000613.1:0-4042 GCA_964467425.1 uncultured Saprospiraceae bacterium | reverse complement strand
ATTAACGCAATTAAATATTGTTTTGCTAATGTAGGTGTATTTTTTACAATAAGCAAAAAAATAAGATGTTATTTTATGCCTAGAAAGCAATAATAGAATAATAAACAAAGCGATTTTAAACTGTTCAAGACCATTTAAAGAGCATATCTTGACAATTTATAATAAATAAAATATTTAAGTATCTGTTTATTAGTGTATAATTGACACAATGGCTAAATTTGCTTTTAGAGCAAGCAATTGACTTTTTTTTATCTTCAACAATGCCAAATTTTGACATAATATAAATTGAAGCTAAATTTAGAACAAAATCTAACACACCAACACATGTCTAAAAAGAAAAAAGGCAAAACCAAACCAAAGAAAAGCAAGAATCCTGTTTCAAAAACTATTAAAAAAGGTTCAGCAAACCGTACTTCTTTATTTCTATTGGGAGGCTTATTAGCCTTATTCGCATTTTTAATTTATGCCAATACACTTGGGCATGACTATGCTTTAGATGATTATTCTGCGATTAAAGAAAATTTTGTTACTAAGAAAGGAGTCGGAGGACTGAAAGAAATTTTTACAGAGCATTATAGATATGGTTATTGGAGTAGTCGGGGTACTTTATATCGACCGATGTCTCTGGCGATGTTTGCAGTAGAATGGAATATTGCAGAAGATTCTCCTGGATTCCATCACTTTATAAATGTCCTTTTATATGCCTTTACTGCCTTTTTCCTTTTTTGGACCTTGAGCAAACTCCTGGAAGACAAAGGACCTTTGCTTCCTTTTCTGGCAACCTTACTTTTTATTGCGCATCCGTTGCACGTAGAAGTCGTAGCGAATATTAAAAGTCGAGATGAAATATTGTCTTTTCTATTTTGCATGGCGGCGGTCTATGGTCTATGGAAGTATTTCAAATTAAAAAATATTAAATGGCTTTTAATCGCGGGGCTGTTCTATCTGGTCGCCATGTTTTCTAAAGAAAGCGCCATTACTTTTTTAGCCGTTTTTCCTTTGATAGGTTATTTCTTTTTGAAAAAAGATATTGGAAATAGTATTATCCCCGCTTTAGTCTTTATCGTTCCAGTTGGCATTTATCTTTTTGCAAGATCGATGGTATTGGATAGTGTACTAGCAGGATCTTCGGGTATTTCCATTCTGGATAATGCCATCATGGATGCAAAAGGAAAAGGAGAGCAATTAGCAACCGCATTTGTTTTAGCTGGAAAATATTTAAAGAATTTATTTATCCCACATCCATTAGGTTCTGATTTTGGATTTCCACAAGTTCAGGCAGTTGGTTGGGGCGATTGGAGGGCAATTCTGACATTTTTACTTTTTCTGGGGATGGCTATTTTTGCATTTTTAAAGTTTACAAAACGAAGCATGCTATCTTTTGGGATTTTATATTTTTTCATCACCTTTTCTATTTTTTCAAATATGATCATTAAGATCGGTACATCCTATGGTGATCGTTTGATGTACGTTCCAAGTTTAGGCTTTGCGATTGCAATCGCCTATTTGATTGTATTATTTACGAGTGGTGAAGAAAAATACAAACTAGGAAATGTGGGTGCTTTCTTTAAAAAATACATGATACCACTAGCCATAACAGGTATTATTGCAGCTGCTTTTAGTATTAAAACCATCTCCCGCAATAGTGTTTGGGAAAATAGCCATTCGCTTTACGAAAATGATATTTTGATTGCACCAAACTCTGCTAAACTTAATTATCACTATGGATTAGAGTTGAATAAAAAAGGCTTGGCAGCTACAGCGGCGGCGGATAAGAAAGTGTTTTTCGAATCAGCTATGGCGCAGTTTGCAAAAGCTACGCAACTCCATCCCGATTATTCGGATGCCTATGGTCAAATCGGCTTGTTGTTTTATAGAATAAAAGATTATAATCAGGCGATAACAAATTATCAAAAAGCAATAGAACTTAAGCCTGGAGCCAATGCCTACAGTAATTTAGGTACCGCATATTTTGAAACGGGAAAAGTGCAGGAAGCCATCACTGCTTATCAAAATGCAGTACGAGCAAACCCCAGATTTGTAGATGCACGTAGAAATCTTGGTGCTTCCTATGCACGAATAAAAAGATTTCAGGATGCCATTAAAGAATTTCAGGAAGCTTTAAAATACGAACCAAACGATGCGCTTATTCATTTATACATAGGTTCTGCATACCGTGATTTAGGCGATCCTAATAATGCGAAGATTTGGATGGACAAAGCTTATCAGTTAGATCCAAGTTTGAGAAAGTAGGTGTTCGTTGTTCGGTGTTCGGAATTCGGAATTCGGAATTCGGAATTCGGTGTTGGGTGTTCGGTGTTCGGTATTCGGCAAAACCATTTTTCTTATAAGGGGTTTTAAAGGATAGTATTTTTATTCTTGCTAACCACATAACCACATAACCACATAACCACATGATCAGTTCTTTGATAGTCCGAAAAATGGGAGGTTATAATCAACTTCGTCGTCGGTATGAAAATACCAGTTTCGGGTTTATGAAAAAGTGGTATTCCAGATTAAATAGAGGTTATCAGCATGAAACCAATTCCTATCTGCCATTCGATAACACGATTAAAGGGCCGATCAATTTTTTGCATGGGACTTATGGAATCTTTATAAGTGGAGGAGCAACGATTGGAAAAAACTGTACTATTTTTCAACAAGTAACGATTGGTTCAAATACCTTAATAGATTCAAAAGGATTTGGCTTTCCGATTATTGGGGATAATTGTCTCATCAGCGCCGGAGCAAAAATTATTGGGAATGTAAAAGTAGGAAATAATTGCAGAATTGGCGCCAATGCAGTGGTTGTTGAAGATCTTCCAGATAATAGTATCTGCGTACCTGGAAAGCAAATAATTATTCAGAAAGAAGGATTAGTCAATCACATTTATCAGTATAGAACAGAAGGCTGGGGCTATGCAAAAGACGGAGGATTTGTTTTAGAAAAAGATGAGTCTATCCTCAAAGAATTGAACAATAGAATATCTTAAATTCCACTACCTGTACTTTTTTCCTTTATTTTGTCGGTAATCTTTAAAAATAAATTCACCCAAGCCTTGCAAGCTGCTATAGAAAGCTTTTCCATTATTGGCCTTGGTAAAAGTATCTACAAATTGAACCAGATAAGGATCACGGGCAATCATAAACGTAGTCACTGGAATATCTAATTTTCTACAACGTGCGGCGAGATTTAAAGTCCGATTCACAATCTTTCGATCGAGCCCGAAACTATTCTTGATATATTTTTTCCCTTTTTTAATACAGGTTGGTTTACCATCGGTGATCATAAAAATCTGCTTATTGGGATTTCTTCTTTTTCGAAGAATGTCCATAGCTAATTCCAAACCGGCGACAGTATTCGTATGATAAGGTCCCACTTGTAAATAGGGGAGGTCTTTGATTTCTATTTGCCATGCATCATTTCCAAAAACGATAATATCCAAGGTGTCTTTCGGATAGCGTGTCGTAATTAATTCAGACAGACCCATTGCGACTTTTTTTGCCGGTGTGATTCTATCCTCTCCATACAAAATCATCGAATGCGAAATATCAATCATCAAAACGGTACTCATTTGACTTTGATAATAAGTCTCATGCACCTCCAGATCATCATGAGTCAATTTGAAATCATCAATACCATGGTTAATCTGTGCATTCCTAAGAGAATCAGAAATAGAGATGTTTTCTAACTTATCCCCAAATTCGTAAGGACGAAGATCAGAAGTGAACTCATCTCCTTTACCTGTAACTTTAGTATTGTGATTACCGCGTTTTGATTTTTTAAGCTCTCCAAAAATATCATTCAATGCTTTTTGGCGGAGCGCGATTTCCATTTTTGCTGTCGGTACAAAACCGGGATTCTCCGGATCAGGATTTGAGATAAAACCTTTGTCGATTAAGTCCTGAATAAAATCAGCAATACCGTATTCCGGAGTAGTAAGATTATATTCCTTATCTAATTCAGTCAGCCAACTAAGCGCTTCACTCACATTGCCAGAGGTATGCACGATCAACTCCTTAAACACTTTTAATAAGCGAT
>CAYXQH010000612.1:0-4061 GCA_964467425.1 uncultured Saprospiraceae bacterium | reverse complement strand
ATACCCGGCTGTCGTATCATCATCTTGTTCAATTTTTTTGTCGATGTTTTTCCAAACCTCACGTGAAGGAGTGTCCCACCCGTTTTCTGCGGGGAGGTCGCTTAGTTCTTCAAAGGAGTCTTTAAAAAAATCTTCTAAATTATCTTTATGTAAATCATCAGCCATATAAATCAGTTTAGCTTGCTACTTTTTTTTCAAGTGTCCGCCGGAGCGTTGCTTTCGCTTTCGACAACTGGGATTTCGACGTATTTTCACTGATGTCCAGAAGAGCGGCAATCTCTTTATGGGAATACCCCTCGATGACAAACAAGTTGAAAACCGTTCTATATCCAACAGGTAGTTTTTGAATTAAATTGGTCAAAGCTTGGGCATTTAAATTGGCATTAGCTACCTCATCTGTTTGGTATTCGTTCGAGATATAATCCAGTTCTATATTGTGTTGAAATTTTTTATGCTTTCGAATATGTTGAAGCGCCACATTAACGACGACTTTCCGTAGCCAGCCACCTAAAGCCCCTTGACCTCTATATTGATGCAGGTCAGCAAATATTTTAATAAAACCATCCTGCAACATGTCCTCAGCTTCCATTTTATCTTTTGCATACCTCAGACATACCCTAAAGAGCTGTACTTTGTATCGTTCGTACAACGCTTTTTGGTAGCTGCTTTTATGATTCAAACAGCCGTCTAACAGGTCTTTTTCTGATAAAGCCAAATTAATATTTGAGGTTTCTTTTTTCAATGGTGCAATTAAAATAGAATTAGTTGCCTGGGCATGAATAGTTTTTTCGAAAGCTTAGGACAAAGAAAAGACTAATTGGTTTAAAGTTAAACTGTAATTTTAACTAAAATCATATCTGTAAAGGATAAAATAATACCATGTTTAGCTCAAAAAAATGAAGTATTTTTAAGCGAGCTAATAGATATTTGAGTAAAATTATAGTATGAGAGAGCATAGCGGTTACATGTGTGCAGAAATTATTCTGCATATTTTAATTGGTGAAAAATTTTAAACACATGAAAAAAACATTCTTCTGTATTGATGCCCATACTTGTGGAAACCCTGTTCGGTTAGTAGCCGGTGGCGGACCGATTCTCTATGGAGAAAGTATGATGCAAAAACGCCTACACTTTTTATCAGAATATGACTGGATTAGAAAAGGCTTAATGTTTGAGCCAAGGGGACATGATATGATGTCAGGCAGTATTTTGTATCCACCACATGATGCAGAAAATGATATCGGAGTACTTTTTATCGAAACAAGTGGCTGCTTACCTATGTGTGGGCATGGGACAATCGGTACTGTAACGATTGCCTTGGAAGAGGGATTGGTACAACCAAAAACGCCAGGAAAACTTAAGTTAGAAACACCAGCAGGAATTGTTGCAATTGAATTTAAGCAAGAAGGGCAAAAAGTGAAATCAGTGAAGTTGACCAACATCGCTTCTTTTCTGCATAGTGAAAATCTAGAAGTGGAATGTCCTGATCTCGGAAAGCTACGAGTCGATGTAGCCTACGGCGGAAACTTTTATGCTATTGTTGATCCACAAGAAAATTTTTCTGGTTTAGAAAACTATACAGCAGGAGATTTTATCCGATGGAGCCCTGTGATTCGAGATCGCTTGAATGAAAAATATACCTTTGTTCATCCAGAAGACGAAAATATTAATGGGCTTAGTCATTTACTTTGGACCGGCGCAACGATCTCCCCGGAGGCAGATGCTCGGAATGCTGTGTTCTATGGAGACAAAGCGATTGACCGTTCACCTTGCGGTACTGGAACTTCAGCACGGATGGCACAATGGGCTGCGAAAGGGAAATTAAAAGAAGGTGATTCCTTTATTCATGAAAGTATTATCGGAAGCAAATTTACAGGTCGGGTAGAAGCAATAACGAAGTGTGGAGATTATGCTGCGATTATTCCAAGTATAGAAGGTTGGGCAAGAATTACCGGATATAATAACATCATCATCGACGATGACGATCCTTATGCCTTCGGTTTTTTAGTAAAGTAATGTATTCTCAGGGGCACTTCATTCTCTTTGCGGTGAAAAATGTTTTTTAATGAAAATAAGTATTATCGGCGGCGGTATCATTGGACTTTGCTCAGCATACTATCTGAATGCAGCAGGGATGGAGGTAGAGGTTATAGATAAGTCAGACCTTTCAGAAGGTTGTTCTTTTGGAAATGCGGGGATGATCGTGCCAAGCCATTTTGTGCCGATGGCCACACCTGGGGTAATCGCTAAAGGTATTCGCTGGATGTTTAATTCAAAAAGTCCATTCTATATAAAACCAAGAATGAGTTTAGAATTAGGACAATGGCTTTTACAGTTTTACAAATCTTGCAATAAAACGAAAGTTAAAAAGGCGATTCCTGCCTTACGCGATTTGAGTTTGTGGAGTAAAAAACTATATCAGGACTTAGCTCAAAACGAAGCTTTAGATTTTAATTATGAGGAAGAGGGATTGATCATGCTTTTTAAAAATAAAAAAACACAAAAAGAAGAAATTGAAACGGCAGAAAAAGCAAACGAGATTGGAATTGAAGCTAAGGTTTTAAGCGAAGCGGAAGTCAAAAATTACGAAACGGGAACAAAGACCGACACTATCGGCGCTGTGTTTTATCCTGGAGATGCACATTTGTATCCTAACGTTTTAATGAGCCAGTTAATTACTTATTTGAAAAAGCGAGGCGTTCAGTTTAGGGGGAATACAGAAGTGTCTGGTTTCGATTATGATGCTGGAAAAGTAAATGCGATCAAAACAATATCGGGTGAAAAAATAAAGATCGAACATCTAGTAATCGCTGGTGGTTCCTGGACACCAAGAGTGTTGAAGTTCTTAGGAATAAAAATGTTATTGCAAGATGGTAAAGGTTATTCGATCACTTTGAAAAATCAAGGAGCGCGACCTAAAATTCCAAGTATTCTGACAGAAGCAAAAGTAGCGATTACACCGATGGGAAATGATTTGCGAATTGGTGGCACTCTAGAGATCAGTAACCTGTCGTCAAAAGTAAATAAAAACAGAGTAGCCGGAATAGTTGAATCTGTTCCGGATTATTATCCAGACATTCAACCGTCCGTTCCTGAAGAAAAAATGATCTGGCATGGCTTCCGTCCATGCACTCCAGACGGCTTGCCCTATGTTGGAAATTCTAAAAAATATAAAAACCTAACGATTGCTAGCGGACATGCCATGATGGGCTTAAGTCTCGGACCTGCAACGGGGCAACTCGTTTCAGAAATTATTCAAAATAAAAAAACATCGGTCGGAATTGAACTTTTTGACCCGCATCGGTTTTAAATAAAAAATACCATCTCCGCGTCATCTCATTTTCTCTGCGGTGAATTTTATAAAACCACGGAGAAAAGGAGGAAACACAGAGGTAATAGTTCCAACCAGATTCAATTTAAGTTGTCATTTACTTTGAGTCAAAAAATCATTAAATAATGGAAAATTGTATTTTTTGTAAAATTGTAAAAGGAGAAGCCCCCTCCTGGAAAGTGTATGAAAACGAGCATGTCTATGCTTTCTTGGATATTAATCCGGCAAGCAGGTATCATACTCTGGTTATTCCTAAAAAACATTATGTCAATATTTTTGATACACCAGAAGAAGAAATGCGAGAAGTGATTGCAGTGGTAAAAAAGCTGGCAAATTTATATGAAGAAAAATTAGGAATTAAAAACCTGCAAGTGGTGAATAGCAATGGCCGGGAAGCACAACAAGATGTATTTCATATTCATTACCACATCGTACCTCGACAATTAGGTGATGGGCAAAATGTACGATGGACCGTACATCCCGAATGGCGACCTGATTTCGATGAAATGCTGGAAAAGCTATAGTGCTTTTTTAGATGTGGCCTTTTTTATTTTAGAAGTTTAGGACCAAAAACGCGTTAAAAACAAAATACTGTTTGAATTCCGATTTGTATCGGAATGAGTTTATTTGGTTTAGTGTTTTTGGTGCTAAACTTCGCTAAGAAATAAAAACAGGCTAGAATTTTCTTTGCTTCTTTCTTTTTTTCAATGAAAAAGAAAGAAGGTGAAAT
>CAYXQH010000611.1:0-4075 GCA_964467425.1 uncultured Saprospiraceae bacterium | reverse complement strand
CTAGAATTTTCTTTGCTTCTTTCTTTTTTTCAATGAAAAAGAAAGAAGGTGAAATTAAATGAATTTTATGCATCGCAATCTTCCTTGATGCTAATCATTTCAGCTTCATCCTCAACCGTTTCCGTTCCACCACCCTCAAAATTAATGTCAACTGGATATTGTAATTCAGGTTTCTCTTCTGAATCAGGATTTGCTACGTACCACTCTTTGATAACCGTCCATACTTCCTTCTCGTCTCCAGAAACAGTAGAACCATCTGGCATAGTAAAAGTCACAGGATAAACTAATGCGAAGCACTTCTCACCCTTGCAATCTTTTTTCAATATTATCATTTCATCTTCATTGTCGATCGTTTTCGTTTCACCACCTTCAAAAACAACGTCGACGGGATATTGCAAAGCAGCTTTTTCTTCCGAATCAGGATTGGCCTCATACCATTCTTTGATGACCGTCCATACTTCTTCTTTGTTTCCAAAGATGTCAGAACCATCTGGCATAGTATAGGTGATTGGATATACTAATTCAAAACAAGTTTTTTTGTCCTTGTCTTTTTTATAACCCTCCTTGTCATATTTCTTGTCTTTTGAAAAGCCTTCTTTATCGCAGGAAGAGAAAGCAAATATTGTTAAAATTAAAAAGCTAAATATGGTATATTTCATAAGAAGGTAATTTTTATTAAAAATAAAGATATTTTTTAAGAGCGCATGTTCTATTAAGCTAATTTTTGATTAAGTTTATTCATTGTAGTGCAATAACTTTTTTTACGTTAAAATTAACCCTTATGTTTTCAGCAGATACGTACAGCCAGCGACGAAAGATACTCAAAGAAAAACTAGGCTCAGGATTAGTGCTCTTATTGGGAAATGAAGATAGCCCAATGAATTATAAAGCGAATATTTATCATTTTCGACAGGATAGTTCTTTTCTATATTATTTTGGTTTAGACATGCCGCATTTAGCAGGTGTGATAGATATTGATGAAAATAAAGAGATTATTTTCGGAGATGAATTAACGATGGATGATATAGTCTGGACGGGTCCACTGCCTTCCATTGTGGAACAAGCTGCTGCGGTTGGTGTTGAGGAGACCATGCCTTATAATAAAATCAGAAATATTTTGCAGGCAGCTCAGGCTCAAAGAAAGACGATTCATTTTTTACCTCCCTATCGAGCAGAGAATCAAGTAAAACTTTCGAATTATATAGATTTAGATTATGCAGCAGTTGCTCAGCATGCCTCGGTTAGTTTAGTTAAAGCAGTCATTGCCCAACGTGCTGTAAAATCTGATGACGAAATTGCGGAGATGGAAAAAGCGGTGAATACAACAAGAGCGATGCATATGACGGTGATGAGTGGAGCAAGAGCAGGTATGAAGGAGCAAGATTTAGTTGGGGTAGCGACAAATATTGCAATTGCAAATGGAGGAAATTTATCCTATCCAGTGATCATGACGATTGATGGTCAAACCTTACATAATCATCATCACCATAATACACTTCAATCTGGTCTACTGGTTCTTGGGGATTTTGGTGCAGAAACGGCGATGCGGTATGCAGGGGATATTACCCGAACATTTCCAGTAGATAATACTTTTACAAGTCGACAAAAAGATATTTATAATATCGTACTGAAAGCAGAAGAAGATTGTATTGCAAGTTTGCGGCCAGGGATTACTTATCAACAAACACATCTGAAAGCTGCCAGTATTATTACGAATGGTTTGAAAGCATTAGGCTTAATGAAAGGGAGTACAGAAGATGCTGTACAAGCAGGAGCGCATGCTTTGTTTTTTCCACACGGCTTGGGGCATATGATCGGATTAGATGTTCATGACATGGAGGATTTGGGAGAAGATTTAGTAGGGTATAATGAAACCACAAAACGAATAGATCAGTTTGGGACAAAATATTTGCGGCTTGGACGGACGCTGGAAGAAGGCTTTGTCCTGACTGTAGAACCGGGGATTTATTTTATTCCAGAATTAATTGATCAATGGAAGGCTGAAGGTAAGCATAGTGATTTTTTAAACTTTGATAAAATTTCAGAGTATAAAAATTTTAGTGGAATCCGCATTGAAGACAATGTCTTAATTACCGGTGATGGATATCGTGTTCTCGGAGATCGAATTCCAAAAACAGTGGAAGAAGTGGAAGCTTTAAGAAATGGGTAGTGTCGATGGATTATAGTGAGAATAACTTTGACATAAATAGGCAAATTAGTAGTAAGGATAAGTAATATCTTTACAAGACTAATTATACAATATTAACTATGGAAAACGAATTCCGGTTTCTTGAGTTTGAAGGAGTACAAATCGCTGCTTTTATTGAAAGCCATACTCAAAATGAGCATCCGGGTTATCATACCAATAATGTTCTGTTTTTTGTTGAACAAGGACAGCTTAATATCAGAGTTCGTCATAAATTATATACTATTCCTGAAGGTGATTTTTGCTTGGTTCGAAAATTCACTGACCTTAATTATTTCAAAACCTGGGATGAAAACGTGGATTGTGCCATTGTAAATGCAATGCTTTTACAAGATGGATTTATAAAAGAAGCTATTGAAGAATTAAATTTAAGCAAACCTAAAAAAGCCCTTCGTGAACCCGTTATTAATTTAGGGAAAAATTCAATTTTATTAGGATTGCACAATAGTTTAAAGGGCTATGTTGCTGAAAATGAGGAACCTGACAAGCATTTGATGTATCTTAAAACAAAAGAAGCATTGCTTGGAATTCTTAAATCCAATCCGGAGTATCTTGCTGTTTTTTATGAGTTTTCAAAACCGGTCAAAGCGGAGTTGAATGAATTCATGAAGCATCACATTACAGCGAGCCTTCCATTAGAAACCTTATCCAAATTATCAGGTCGAAGTTTATCAACCTTTAACAGAGATTTTAAAAAAGTGTTCAACACTTCACCGCATAGTTGGCTTTTAAAAGAACGACTTAAAAAAGCAAAATCAATACTGCTTACCAGCAATAAAAAATCATCAGAGATTTATTTAGACTTAGGCTTTAAAGATCTTGCACATTTTAGTAGAAGTTTTAAAAAAGAATTTGGCGTTCCTCCTTCTGAAATTAATAAAAAATAAATGTGAAATAATTTGGCAAGTTTACTTTGACATAAATAGACAAGTAAATTTTTACTTTAGTTCTGTATATTTGAAAAATTGATTTTAAAAATTCACACAATGAGAAACCTTAAATTACTGTACATCCTTCCTTTCTTTCTCTTTGCATCAATATTAATTGCTTCGAACTTAAGCAAAGCGGAAACAAAAGACGACTTAAAAGACACCACTGAATTTACTTCAGACCCTGGGAGTGATGAAAACTTCGATAAGATGATGTCGGTGCTGACTCATCAGCGATGTGTCAATTGCCATCCTGCTGGTGACAAACCCAGAAAAGGAGATGATAGCCATGTTACCAGAGCGCTTGGAGTTCCAAGAGGAGATGATGGTCACGGTTTAAAAGGGTTGAACTGTAACACTTGCCATACAGATGAAAACAATGATTACTCGGGCGTTCCTGGTGCACCACATTGGGCATTAGCACCTGAAAGCATGGCTTGGGAAGGTCTTTCCAGAGTCGAAATTGCTAAATCAATGTTGAATAAAGAAAATAATGGAAATAGAAGCCTGGAGCAAATAGTAGAACATCTCACGGAACACGAATTGGTGTTGTGGGCATGGGATCCCGGAGTGGATGCAGAAGGAACACCTAGAGAAAAACCACCAGTTGGAAAAGAAGAATATATCGCTGCTGTCAAAGCATGGGCTGCAGCTGGAGCTGTTATCCCTGAAGAATAGTTCTCCGAACAATATTTAATAAAACTAATAAATCAAATATAAATGAAAGTTTCATTCACAATAAACGGCGAGCAAAAATCAGTAGAAGTTTCTGATGGGAACTCTCCATTGCTTTGGGTTATCCGAGATGGTTTAGATCTTAAAGGAACCAAATTTGGTTGCGGTAAAGCAGCTTGCGGAGCTTGTACAATTCATGTTGAAGGAGAGCAAGTTCGATCTTGTTCTTTTCCTGTAAAATATGCGGAAGGTAAAAATATTACAA
>CAYXQH010000610.1:0-4076 GCA_964467425.1 uncultured Saprospiraceae bacterium | reverse complement strand
TGCTCTCCTAAAACTACTGCATAATTGTGTGACTGAGTTACACTATGTGAGAGCGCTACAATGTCGAGTTCTATTTTTTTCATTTCGCAATGATTAAAGCATGAGGCACATATCGCTTTTCAATCTATCTTATTCGTGCCATTCATTTGATTTTCAACAATTTAGAGATATTAAATTTCTATTATTCAAAACTTTCGAAATAGAATAGAAAGCCTTTTAAAAATAGTAAAAAAAGATAATTCTCTAATCAAGCCCTATTCGGGGCGCAAATCTAAGCATTTAATAGGGAATAATAAAGCTTGGGAGCGATAAAGAGTCCAAGACTTTTGAATTTTCTTATTCAAAAGAATAAAAGACCCTTTAGCCTTTTTAAAATAACGAGTTCTCTACAATAAAGTTACCTGAATAAGAAGAAGTTAAAAAGTTAAAGAGAGTTCAGAAGTTTAATATCCTTAACCCTCTTTAACTCCTTAGCTACCTTAATCGCTTGCTTTAGCTCGCTTTAAATTTTTTGAACGCCTCCGTTAATTTCGGGACGACATCGAAAAGATCGGCACAAACACCATAATCAGCAGCTTTAAAAAATGGAGCTTCCGGATCCTTATTTATAACGACTATTACTTTCGAACTATTTACCCCGGCAAGATGCTGAATCGCACCACTAATACCAATGGCAAAATATAAATTAGGTCGAATAGCTACACCTGTCTGTCCAACGTGTTCATGATGAGGTCTCCAACCCGTATCAGCAACAGGACGTGAACAAGCTGTCGTTGCTCCGACTACGTCTGCTAATTCTTCAATGATCCCCCAATTTTCAGGACCTTTCATTCCACGTCCAGCCGAGACTACAAGCTCTGCTTCAGGGAGCGGAACGGTTCCTTCTATGGTTTTAACTTCTTTAACGATGATTCGAGAGGTAGGAACATCTAGCTCCAGGTTTTCAACTGTGGCAGTGCCGCCAGTTGGTTCTGGCTGAAGAGAATTTCCCATTAAGGAAACCACTTTGACAGCTGTATTGATTTGATAAGTAGCAGCTGCTTTTCCAGAAAAGACATTTTTCTGAACACTGAATCCTCCATCAAGATTTGGAACACTATTCACTCCGGCTACAGACCCTGCTTCTAACCGTACTGCTACTCGCCCGAGTAAAGACTTTCCAGAAGAATTATTGGAAAGGACCACTAATTTTGCATCTACTTTTTGAGCTGCTTGCGCAATCACATTTGCATATACCTGACTATCAAAATGTCTTAAGCCATCATGATTCACTTGATATACTTTTGATGCACCATAAGCCCCAAGGCTGGAAGCATCCGCATCTCCGAAAACTAAAGCCGCACAATTAGTATTCATCGCTGTCGCTGCTTTATTTGCATATGTTACCAACTCAAATGCAGATTTTTTGAATTGTCCTTTTTGACTTTCTACAAAAACAAGAACCATTTTTATTTTATTTAATTCATTTGCGATTGAATTCAAGTTCCTTATCGCAATGTTGGTGATTTAATTTTATTAAAAAGAGATATCCCGAAGCTTATATTATTTTAGCTTCTTCATGTAACAAGCGTACCAACTCATCCATATTCTCTGGATCAACCATTTTCACTGCTGATTTTGCAGCAGGCAATTCGTAGCTTTTCACAACAGCTGGATCTGCACATTCTACCGCAGGAATAACATTCAGTGGTTTACGTTTTGCCATCATAATACCTCGCATATTTGGAATTCGCTGTTCTGCCATCCCTTTTGCAGCACTTAGAACGAATGGTGTCTCCACATTTAAAACTTCTGTTCCTCCTTCAATATCTCTGGAGATGGTCGCATTATTCCCATCCATTTCTAAATGAGTACCGAAAGAAATAAAAGGCATATCTAATAATTCGGCAAGCATAGCTCCCACTTCTGATCCATTATAATCAATCGTTTCTTTCCCTAAGAAAATGGCATCGAATGCACCTTCCTTTGCATAAGCAGCAATTTGTTTCGCAACAAAAAAGGCACTCTTTGGATCAGCATCTACTCGAACAGCTTCATCAGCACCAATTGCCAAACCTTTACGGATCACCGTATCATTTGCAGCAGGACCAACATTTATAATGGTAACCGTTCCACCAGCTTGCTCTTTTAATTCCAAAGCTCTTACCAAGGCATACCATTCATCGTATGGATTCATAATATATTGAATGCCATTCGAATCAAATTCAGTATTTTCAGAGGTAAAGGCAATTTTAGAAGTGGTGTCGGGTGTTTTACTAACACAAACTAATAATTTCATCTATAGAAGATATTTTTGAAAAAGACATGAATAAAAAAAAGCTAACAACTAAACAAACGAGTATAAGCTCAAAAAGTTTAGTATTTTAGCGACCTTTAAAACGCTGCAAATATATACAAAATCAAAATAAAAAGCGAGCAGTTAGCGAATTTTCGCTAATAATTAAAAACAAACTATAACACATTGATTATCAACGTCATAAAACAGCGTATCGAATTGAAAATTAATTAATTTATTAAAATCTGACTAAATTTGACCGATCGATTACATCAGCTTCAAAATTTTCTTGAATCTTCTCCTGGAGACTCCTTTATTCTATTTGCCATTGCGAAAGAGTATGAAAAAATGGGTGATTTGGATAAAGCATTAGAGCAATATTTGCAATTAAAAGCCTCAGATCCAGACTATGTTGGTCTTTATTATCATCTAGGAAAAATATATGAGTTGAAAGAAGATTTTGATACCGCTGTTGAGGTGTATAAGGAAGGAATGAATACCGCCAAAAAACAAGGTGATCAGCATGCCCTGAGTGAATTAGCTGGGGCGAAGTTGAATTTAGTGGATGATGAGGAGTAATGATTTAACGAATAATGATTTCCTATCTCTTTGACTCTACCCTAGCCAGATAGCTCATTAAACATTTATCTTCCCTTCGAAAACCAGCGTTGCTTTGCCACACAGCCAAAGATTGTGAAAAGCGCCGTCCGCTGATTGTTCTAATCTAACTTTTAGTTTTCCACCTTTGGTTTCAATATCCACTTCTCTTACATCTGGATGTTTTAAAGTATAAGAAATAGCCGATGCAACAACCCCTGTTCCACAGGAAAGTGTTTCATCTTCAACGCCTCGTTCATAGGTTGCTACAATAATAGATTCTTTAGTTTTTTCTACAAAATTTACATTCACCCCTTCTTTTCGAAATCGCTTAGAATAGCGAATCGCCTGGCCATTTTCTACGACATTAATATCATCCACATCTTCTACAAAAACGATATAATGCGGAGAGCCTGTATTGAGTAAATAATAATCTTCGCCTTCTTCCACTTGATCAACATCCATCATTTTAAGTTCTACCCAATCGCCATTTTCAATCTTGGCTTCATGAGGACCATCAATCGCCAAGAATTTACCACTATTTTGGATGATCCCTAATTTTGCTGCAAAAGCAGTAATGCATCGACCGCCATTTCCACACATCGTACTCTCATTACCATCCGAATTGAAATAGACCATTTCAAAATCATACCCTTCTTTTTCTTGCAGTAATATTAATCCATCAGCACCGATACCAAATTTACGGTCGCACAATTTATTTATGAAAGCCGTATCGTTTTGTTTGATTTTTAAATCCCGATTGTCGATTAGGACAAAATCATTTCCGGTACCTTGATATTTATAGAATGAAATTTCCATACATAAGTATAATTAGCAAATAGTTCCAATAAAAAAGTGGTCAAACTCTATCGAATTTGACCACTTTTTATAAAGTTTAAAACTTTAAAGACTAACGGTGCAATTGAATTTTTTCAACATGCATTCCGTCATCTGATCTCAATTGAACGATATAATTACCATTGGCCAAATTCGATAAATCTAAATCAAGCTCAATATTAGCACTTTCTATCTGATCGAAGTAAACTTTTTCTCCTAAAATATTAAAAATATTTACTTCAAGATTCTGTGAATTTTCCAATTGTGCATTTAGGTTTAAATGGCCATTCGTTGGATTTGGAAAAACCCGAACACTCACTAAACCTTTAATATCATTAGTTCCAACGATATTATCCACGGTAAATGG
>CAYXQH010000609.1:0-4084 GCA_964467425.1 uncultured Saprospiraceae bacterium | reverse complement strand
TATAGTTTTTTATTTCTTCGTGCCGTTCCATGAATAAAAACTAGTAAGTAATTAAGTGAGTAGATCATACATTGCTCACTTGTCATCCTCCTAGTTCTAATTGATTTTTTATTAAATTAAAATAGGATCCTTTCAATGCTATTAATTCAGTATGGGTTCCTTTTTCTATTAATTGTCCTTTATGAATCACAACGATTTGATCTGCATTTTTTACGGTACTCAATCGATGAGCGACTGTGACGACGGTTTTCCCTTCGAAATAGTTCGTCAGATTATTCATGATGATTCGCTCATTTTCCATATCTAAAGCATTCGTTGCTTCATCAAAAAAGAAATATTCCGGTTCTTTATACAAAGCTCTCGCAATTAAAATTCGTTGTTTTTGTCCCTGGCTTAACCCAACACCCTCAGCGCCAATTTTAGTATTATAACCCAAAGGTAGAGATTCTATAAAGGTTTGAATGTTTGCAATCTTCACTGCGCGAACTAATTTTTCAATATTGATTTTCTCCTCTCCCAGCGCAATGTTTTTTGCAATGGTTTTGGTAAAGATATAACCATCTTGCAAAACAGCACCACATTTATCTCGCCACATATGAGTATTAAAGTTAGAAAGGTTAACCTCACCTAGTTTTACCATTCCTTCTGTTGGATCATAAAACTTTAAGAGCAATTTTAGTAAAGTTGTTTTTCCACTTCCACTAGTTCCAACAATTGCTGTGGTTTTTCCTTTCGGGATCAATAAATTTATATTCTTTAAAACCAATGCAGAGTTTGGTCCGCCATATTGGAAAGATACATCTTCTAAAGACAAGTGCCCATTTTCAGGAAGCATTTGAATTTTAATTTCAGGAGCTTCAATTTGATCAGAACCATGAATTTCATTCATCCGTTGCAAGCTTATTTTTGCATCTTGCATCGACTGAAAAAAGTGAATCATTCGTTCCAAAGGACTATTTAATTGACCGATGATATATTGAACAGCCACCAACATTCCTAAAGTCATATGTCCATCCACCACTGCTTTTGCAGCTAGAAAAGACATCAGGATATTTTTTGATTCATTAATAAACTTTGCACCAGAACGTTGCCATTGATTATGATTCAAATAGCGTTTATTCAGTCGATATATCTTCGCTTGAATACGCTCCCACTCCCATCGCATTGTTTTTTCTGCATTATGTAATTTTATATCATTAATGCCGTGGACAATTTGAAGAACAGCATTATGATTGACAGCCATTTCATCAAATCGTTTATAATCTAATTCTTTTCTAGAACGCATAAAATAAGCTACCCAGATAATGTATATCACCGTAGCGATCAAAAAGACCAGAAAAATCTGAAGATCGAAAAAGAAAAGTATGACTCCGAAAATAACAAAGGCGAATATTGAAAAAAGCGTTTGGATAGCCGAAGAAGTCAGCATTCGTTCGATACGTTTATGATCATTGATTCGCTCGAGAATATCACCCGTCATTCTTGTTTCATAAAACTTAATAGGCTTCTCAATTACCCGAGCTAAGAAATTCGATATCATTCGAATATTAACATGGGCTCCAGAATGCATTAAGATCCAACTCCGAATACCTTCGACCAGCGTCTGCATGGAAAACAAAACCAAATGAGCAATCAACATCACCCAAATGATATTCATATTCACCTGATTTACTCCGGTGTCCACCACAGCCTTCATGATGAAAGGAAAAAACACCTGAAGCAAAGTCCCTAGCAGCAATCCAAGAACTAATTGAAGGATGAGTTTTTTATAGTTTTTATAATAGGATAAGACATAAGACCAACTAGATCGCTTGATCTTTTCTCCTTCTTCTTTATAGAATTCTGGAGTCGTCTCCATCAACAGCATGACGCCTACTTGTTCTCCTTCATGTTCTCCGACCAACCATCCTTCCAGAAAATCTTTTTTCGAAATTTTAAAAACTCCAGTAGCTGCAGGATCACCAATCCAGACATGTTTTTTATTGGCTTTATAAACGACAACAAAATGCGATTGCCGCCAAAATGCGATCGCTGGCAATGGAATATCATCAATCAATCTTTTATAACTGATCTGAACGCCGAGCGTCTGAAAACCGATGCTTTCTGCTGCATCGCTAATCCCTAAAAGTGAAACCCCTTGCCGGTCAACATAGGTAAGATCCCGAAGGTAATCCAGCGCATAAAACTTTCCATAAAAACGCGCAATCATTCTAAGGCAGGCTGCACCACAGTCTGTCTCATCGAATTGCTTATAAAAAGGAAAATCCCTGGCCATTGTTAGTTTTCAGGTGAATTAAAATGAATTAAAGTGATCGGGTGTGCTTGAGGAACAGGAAGATAACAAAGATGTTCATTATAGTGGTGAGTAAGCACAAATATCAGATTACTTTTACACAAAGCAAAATGATTTTCCTTAAACGGTAGTTCCTGAATAGAAAGCGGTTGGTTTCCTTTATTTAATGCGAAACTACAATTAGCATCTTTTTGAAGATATTGCAAATTAATCGATAAGTTATAGTTTGTGTAATCATTCCTAATTTACTGACTTATAAAGCCTTGGAAAGGTTTATTTCAATTAAAATTATAATTTCTGATCCAACCAGTCAATGGTGTAATTATACACCTGCTCTCGAATACTTTCATTATGAATTTCATGGTATAGACCATCCCAAATGCGAAGATCGACATCTCCACTTACATTTTTATAAAAAACCTTAGAAGCGGAAGGATCTGTTATTTGATCATCCCCTCCATGCATGATCAATGTCGGCGTTTCCAGTTTCCCTTTATAATTATACAGAAATGCACCTCTTGTCAAAATCGCTAGTGCAGCTACTACTGTAATTCTCCCATGAACTAAAGGATCGTTTTTATACTTATTGACTTCTTCCTGCACCCTTGAAATCAAATCGGCCAAACTATTCGTTTGTGCAAAAGATGGCTTTATGGCTTTGATAATTTTCAAGATCAGTTTTAAAATCCAGGGTGGTTCCTTTGAAAGGCGAATCCAGGGGCCGGTAACTACAGTAAGTTTGATATTTGGATTCCCACGTTCGATCATATAATTGAGCACTAGATTTCCTCCCATACTATGACCATAGATGACAATAGGTTTGCCCGGATAGCGGTCAATACATTTAGCCAACAAATCATCTATCCCATCCAGAAAGGCTTCATAATTTGGTGTATCGCCACGTCCACCTTCTGATTGACCATGGCCTCGATGATCGAAACTCATCACCGCATAGCCTTTTTGATTATAGAACTTAGCCATTGCGTCATACCGCATACAATGCTCTCCAAAGCCATGCACTAAAGCAACAACTGCTTTTGGGTTTTCAATTGCCCAGTTCTTGCCAAAAAGCTGAAGTCCATCAGCTGTTTTCCAATTAAATTCCACGATAAGACAGGTTTGTTTCCGGTAAGGTAAGAAAAAATGTTGAAGGAAAAGCCTTGGTTGGAGTTAGATTTAACACCTCAGAACAAGGATTTTTAATCCCTTATTTCTGAGGTGTTAATGCATATGCGTAAATTCTTATTTTTGTATTCTGCGTCCGTTTTTATATCGAATAACTTTTGAATTGTTATAATTTCCAGCGACTGATGAAACGAGAAATTTATTCGCATCTCTCCATTCTCCAAATGGTCCAAAAAGATAAGAATAGGAACCATTTTTCTTCATCTCTTTATAAATCTTTCCATGCTTTTTAAAAATCTCATGGCTACTCGGTAATTCGCTAGGAGAATTATAAAACTCGACCATATAGCCAGAAAAACCTGATTCAATTGATTTAGGAGCAGATGGTTGATATTCAACATCTACTTCTAATTGATTAAGAATCCGTCTTCCACTCGGAGTTGATTGATTGTTTTCCTTTTTAGTTTTAGAACTTGGTTTTCGTCTAACTACAGGGTCTTTCGGTTGTTCAATCTTTGGTTTTGTAGTAGTCGTTGTTCCTGTACTAGTATTTGTACTTTCTGAAGGCAAATTTTCCTTTGCTGCAGTTTCCACTTTAGTAGTAGGACTATTCTTCTTGGGAGCTGCACTCGTTGTAACTTTTGCCACTTCAATAACTTCTTCTTT
>CAYXQH010000608.1:0-4090 GCA_964467425.1 uncultured Saprospiraceae bacterium | reverse complement strand
TGTAATAAACGAACATTTTCTATTTCCCCTTCTGGGTTAACTTTAGTAACTACGATGGCATTTCTTTTTATAAATTCTTTGCTCGTGTCACTACCAGAAGTGTTCATTCTTTCCTTATCTCTAAACTCTGCTGTAAAATAAATATCCCCATTATTCATAACCATGATATTATCTAGTACAAACTTATTCTTCAAGCCCTTTTTCTTATTTGTCAAATCTTTACTAGTGACCCATTTTCCAAAAACAGCTATCTCTTCTTCTGAAAAGTCTCTTTTACTTTTTGAAATCAAGCTTCCATCCTCTCCTGCTATTTTTACAAAAAACACTCCCTGACTTGGCCCCAATCTAGACACACCATACAATCCACTACAAAGCAAATTATTAGATTTATCAATTTTTAATTTCACCTTTTTAATAATCCGATCTCCCATATCCAAATCGCATTTTTTCAATTCATCCTTTACTGGGTCGTAAGTGTATATAAATAAATCCCTGGCTGATTTTTTCTTTTTATTAGACTTACGGACATGGACTATGAAAAAAACTTTGCCATCATCTGCGATTTCCCAGGCTCCTACATATCCATGTTTTTGGCTATAAGGAAGTTTTATTGTTTTCTCCCATTCTGTATTAAAATCACTATCAAAAGCCTTTAAAAAGAACTCAAGATTTTCATCTTTCTTCTGTTCGTCAGGATTAACCGTAAATAGAATTTTCTTTTTCTGATTAGACGTTGATAATTTGATACTTGGAATAAACTTTTTCTTTACCACCCTATTTCTATACTTCGCACTTCCTATTAATTTATTATCTAACTCTTTTCCATCAGGCAAAATATGTTTTACATAAAAGTCATAAGCATTCGTCTTTGAGTTTTTCTTAAAAGAAAGTAAACTGAATTTATCATTAAGATGCATCAAATCTATGTTGACAGATGACATCGCTTTATCCGCTTTATAAATTTTATTGTATTCTAATTCTTTTTGTTTATTGAATTTAATTAAACGTATGCTCTTGTTTAATTTCATAAAACCAGTTCCTTCCTTAAAATATAAATAATAGCCTCCATCGTCTACATGTAGAAAGTTTGAAAACTTTGCATCTACAGGTTTTTTAAATTCCTCGCTCAAATCCACTGAAAACTGGCTAAATAGTCCAACACATAAAAAGGCCACGAAAAACTGAGTAAAAAGAATCTTTTTCATTTCTCTATTTTGTATTAATTATTTTTAAAACTGATTATAACAAAAAAAACTTCCAAAACACTTGCATCATTGAAATATTTTCATCAACTTTGAAATTCAAAGTACTTTTAATCTTATGGTAATGGATAAAAGAAATGAACATTTAGAGGCACTTGGCGAGATACGATCGCTTATGGAACGTTCCTCAAGATTTATATCACTTAGTGGTTTATCTGGCGTATCGGCTGGGGTATTTGCACTAATTGGAGCAGCTCTGGTGTTTTATTATTTTGATGTATCGCCTTTTGAAGGAAGACGATATTATGCAATTGATCCAGGAAATTACCTTTGGGGCTTATCCCCTTTGAAATTTATGGTTACAGTAGCAATTGGAGTATTTGGGCTGGCATTAATCTCCGCCATGTTTTTTACTTTTAGAAAAGCAAAACGCAAAGGTCAAAAAATATGGGATCGAACTTCATTGCGCTTATTATTCAATATGGCCTTACCATTAGTTGCCGGAGGAGTTTTTTGCCTGGGCTTGATTTCCAACCATGAATTTGGATTAGTCGCTCCTGCAACTTTAGTTTTCTATGGTTTGGCTTGTATCAATGCTGGTAAATATACTTTAAATGAAATTCGGAACCTTGGTATTGCAGAAGTAATCCTTGGTCTTATTGGAATGTTTTATCCAGGCTTTGGATTAGAGCTTTGGGCAATTGGCTTCGGAGTATTACACATTGCTTATGGAACATTGATGTATTTCAAATACGATCGATAGAGAGACATGAAAAAAATCATTGCCAATTTAAATAAGGCTTTTGACAACAAAGTCCGCTTGGGTATCATGTCGATGCTCATGGTGAATGAGTGGGTAGATTTCAAAACATTAAAAGAAATGTTAGAACTCACAGACGGAAGACTTGCTAGTCATATAAAAGCACTCGAAGAACACGAGTATCTCGAAATCCGAAAACAATTTATCGGAAAGCGACCCAACACGAGCTATAGATCAACTAAACTCGGAAGAAAAGCTTTTAACGATCATCTGGATGCACTCGAAGCACTTTTAAAAATGAAAGGATAATTTCTTTCATCGTATACTTAAACTATTTTTTTTATCGTTTCACTTTGAAATTCAAAGTACTTTACAAAAATGAAAATGGAAAATATGTATTTCGTATTCAGCATTTTAATAGGACTCTTACTTTTTCTTGCACCGATGGTCTTGGGTATCATTCGCTGTACTAAGTATATTTTTGGAGGCCCTGTAAATGTATCGCATCAGGATGCTTATTCTTTACAATATGAATCTATTCTTGATGTTGCAGAATCGCATGTCGTTGTGAAAGACAAGGTAAAAAAATGGGATTATGCCGAAATCGTTTGTCTTGGTATTGCTCCAGTGATGGGTATCATCGTTTCGTATATTTTTTCCGATATGCGTATTCCATTCGATCCGTTTTACGCAATTTCAGCGGTCACATTTATTGCAATTGGCTATACTTCTTACTGGGCATCCAGAAGCTTTCGAAGACAATTACCATTAACGATAAACCTACTCCTACCCTATGGAATTTTAATCGGAGTCATTTGTTATCTTTTTTTATTTATTCATTTTATTAGTCTGCTTACAGTAATGGCAATGGCTTTTGTTTCCTTACTAGCATTTCCATTATTAGCCCCTTTACCAGCGGCCTTCTATGCAATTAGACAATTTAAAATACAGCGTCAGTTTATAAAAGAGCAGACCAATCGAGATGATACACTTCCATTCTGGGTTCGTGGATTGAATTGGAATTTTAATGTGATGAATTTCATCTATCTAATTGGAATAATTCTCCTGATTCAAACAGGTCTTTTTTTCATCGGGCAACCAATCGATGGATTTTGGATGGCCTTTCGAGGAAGTGATGGTTTTTTGTTTTCTATAAACGGATTCGATTTCTAACGACAAAAAATATAAAGATGAAACGCTTATTAAAATTCCGTGAAAAATTAGTGCTTGGCCTTGCTGAGTTTACAAAACCATACTATGTAAAATGGTTTAAAAAAAATCGTAAAGCATGGAATCAGTCTGTTGTCTCGCTAAAAAAATTCCCAAAGAAAAGCCTAGGAAATACTTTAGGTCAATTTTTAGAAAAAAACAATTTTTCTCTTTTACCAAAATTAGAAGATCATGATGTCTTACACGTTTTACTGGATTATAAAACAACTATTGCCGGAGAAATTAAAATGCAATTCTTTTTATTGGGCAATCGCAAGCGCTCTATGTATGCGATCATTACTGCAGCTATTGGCTTAATACTCGTTCCAGAAAAAATCAGTGCATTCATCAATGAATTTTTCAAAGGGCGGCGATGCGCGCCTATTTCAAAATGGGATTTCGAATACTTGCTTTCTGAACCATTGGAACTTTTACAAAACCAAGTATTCGGAAAAAAGCTAAGACATCAGCCCATTCGATTTTAAGATTTTTTAGAGACACCAAAATAAAATAACAATGAAACCTTTTCAAAATATAAAATCGCTGGATCCGGAAACACAGGCATCTATCCGTCTGGGAAGAGAAAAGCATGAGGCTTTACTTTTCAAGCTGGGACAACAGCATCTTGATTTATCCAAAGGTTATTTTGGACCGGAGAGTATGACCTGGAAGCTTTATCGAGAGCCTTCTATTATGCTCGGTAGCATGCGTGCCTTGCTTCTGCAAATAGCACATCCAGCTGTTGCCATTGGTGTTTCAATGTATAGCAATTACACAAAAGATTTTGTAGGCCGAGCACACCGAACGATCCTTTCTATGGTTCGACTTTGGTACGGCGATATTCCAACAGCAAATAACTCCGCAAGGAGATTACATCATATTCACAGCATGATCCGGGGTCAGATGGTATGGGAAACCG
>CAYXQH010000607.1:0-4092 GCA_964467425.1 uncultured Saprospiraceae bacterium | reverse complement strand
ACAGATGTAGATGGATTTGATTGGATCATTAATTTAGCAGCTCATAGTGAGGAAGGTACTAAACCATATACGGTCCAGCTAGAAGATGATTGCAGTATGGTTAGTGCCGCTGATTTTAATTTAACCGTTTCACTATCAACAAGTATTTCAAATACTTTAACAGGCGTTTTATTTAATCAGGCTGGACCTGTTGGAAAAGGAGCACTAGATTTAGACACCGGATATAGTTCCGGGGTTACATCTCCAGATACTACAACGAATACATTCCCTATAGATGCTGAGATTCGTGATATGGGGATAAATTCCGCTTTACCAAATACGAGTAATTGGAGAGAGCAAATTGGACCGATGGTGGACAATGGTGTAGAAATGAAAAGAGTAGATCTTACAGCACAGGTAGAAAACTTTAGTTTTGATAATGTAGCTACCGTTGAAGAAATCATTGGAACCTTTGAAACTGGTTTTACTCTTACTGAAATGGTTGGCGGAAATCCAGCTTCAAGTGCCGTTCTAGCTAATGATCTGTTTGTGGTAAAAAGAGATAGCAAGTATTACTTAATACGAGTTGACGAGGTAAATAAAACAACAACGAATAACGATGACAACTATGTGTTGTCCATTAAATATTAAGATTTATCAGATTTAATTTTTATACTGAAATGATCTAATCATTTTTCTCATTCTCGGTATAAATTAAGAACGGTGTTTGGCTTTAGTAATTCGGTTTTTCGAAAACCTAAAGCCGAATACCGTTTTTTATTTGCACTATGAGTAGGATTGAAAAAAATGATTTGAAATTAATTCCTTTTATTACTATTCCCCTTTAAAATGAGCGACTAAACTTGCTCGTTGCTCCTCACTTAATTTCGCTTCGGAATGCGCCACCCAGTAAGACATCAAAGGCATTTTCGTTTCTTCGACAAATTCTACACATTCTTCAAGTTTATGCTTTATTTTTTTATCGGAGTAAGTGCCCCATTCTGAAAAATTCAAATGCTTGCGTCCATGATCGATATGATCTTTAATCCACCAGGACACCGGTGCAACATTCGTATACCAGGGATATTCCGTTTGATTGGAATGACAATCATAGCAGGAAACTTTTATCATTTCTGCAATTTCCGCCGAAGGCTTCGTCATCGTCAGGTAATCCATGCTCGCATCACTCGTTGGATTCGTTTTATCAATTGGAAAAAACTGGGCAATAATTAAAAATGCCACTAAGCCTAACAGTATGTATCTGATTATTTTCTTTCTGGTCATTGTCTTTTTTTTATAAAAGTAAGAATCTACTTAAATTTTATCCTATTTCTGTTTCAAAAATATTTCTCAGCAGTGCTTTTAGAGCTTTTCTTCTCGCTTTATTTCAATTTCAAGTTCATCAAAATAAATCGGTTCATGCCCATTATTCCAGCAATAGATTTTTAGTGTTCTGTTTTTACTTGCAGCCGGAGGTATAAAATTCAATTGAACTTTTTCCCAGCCATGCTCAGATTTTTCAACGACATCTTCTACAGCTTTCCACATGCCATCCGAAGAAGCCACTACGATTCCTTTTCGACTATCTTTGCCATCACTAAAACGCCAGACCGAAATCGTAATATTTTCATTCCCTTTCAAATAAGGTAAATTAAAGCCAAAGCCAAAAGGGTTTTCTTTGGTTAGTTTAATACTATGCGTTCCACTAAATGCAAATTTATCCGACTGTGCCGATCCGCCACTAAAATAAGTACCTTTATTATAATAACTCTGAAGCCCTTGATACATCCTTTTATATTCTGCTCCGCAACGAAAGGTCTCTGTTTTACGCGTAGGAATTCCAAAAACCACATAGGCTAGCCCCAAAAGAATTAAGGTAAACAAAAACACATAAGAAAACTCCCGAAGTGTCTTAAAAAATAATTGCCGTTGAATAGACGATTCGAAATTCATACCGATGGTAAAATTTGGTTCCAAAATAACATATATTTGGCAAAGAGAGAAAACAGCGTCTATTCATTGATTTTTTCTCCTCTGTATCTTAAAAAAGCAGCATGGTTTTTAGCTCCATATATTTTTTATTGTACTTTCTTCCAGTCTTCCTTTTGCTCTACTTTTGTAGTCCCAAAAAATGGAAAAACGCTACTGCTTTAATAGGGAGTTGTTACTTTTATGCCTGGGGAGCACCCGAATTTTTCTTTATCCTTATCTTTTCACTCATCATAGATTTTTATCTGGTTCGACTTTTTCTGCTCTCTCAAGGAAAGCTTAGGAAACGATTATTGGCGATTAGTGTCATACTCAATGTCGGGATTCTTTTGATTGCTAAGTATTTAAATTTCTTTATTGAAAACACTAATGCGGCCTTGGATACCGTCGGTATTGGAGGTATTGACCTGGCTTCCATTATTTTACCAATTGGCATCTCTTTTATTACCTTTCAAAAGCTTAGCTATGTCATCGACTGTTATCAACGAAAGGTAAAACCGATGGATAATCTTTTTGATTATGCTTTATATATATTGTTTTTCCCACAGTTGATTGCGGGGCCGATTGTACGTTTCAATGAAGTAGCCAGCCAGCTCATCGACCGTAGCCATAATGAAACCATCGACAATAAACTCCGAGGTCTTTTTCGGTTTATCATTGGTCTTTCCAAAAAAGTATTGATTGCTAATGCGATAGGTATTTTAGTAGATCAGATTTTTGCAATGCCTACGGTAGAAATCCAAACGGGTTTAGCCTGGATTGGAATCGTCGCCTATTCCCTCCAAATCTATTTTGATTTTTCAGGCTATTCGGATATGGCAATTGGAATTGCGCTGATGCTTGGGTTTAAATTCCCGGAGAACTTCAACCTCCCTTATATTGCTCAAAGCATCACCGAATTCTGGCGAAGATGGCACATCACGTTGAGCAATTGGATGAAAGATTATTTATACATTCCACTTGGTGGAAGTCGAGTTTCAAGAAGACGCTTGTTTTTTAATTTGTGGATCGTATTTATCATCTCAGGCTTCTGGCATGGTGCAGCCTGGACCTACATTATCTGGGGTGCCTGGCATGGATTATTTTTAATCCTTGATCGACTTTTTTTAAAAGACACCTTAAAAAGAATCGGAAAAATCCCAGCGATTATTTTTACTTATTTTATCGTCTTAATCGGTTGGGTATTTTTCAAATCCGAATCTTTAGGGTATAGCCTTGGTTATTTAAAACGTATGTTTAGTTTTGACTTTTCGATACCGTCCATCTACATTGACGCAAAGTTTTGGATAGTCTTTTCTATTGCTATCCTTATTGTTTTTCTTGGAATATTTACCTGGATTGAAAAAAATGCCAGTCGTTGGTACATGGGCGTTAGTAACCTGACATTGCTTTCTGTTAAAAGTGTAACAACTTTCTTATTAGCCTGGATGTGTCTAGCCAGCATCTTTGCATCGGATTTTAATCCTTTTATTTATTTTAAATTTTAATACTAATCAACTCGGTGACGCCGTGGTTCCTTTATTAAACACAGAGTCACAGAGAAACATTATACTCCACTCTAATCAAAAAACTGAAAACTAAATCAACTCTGTGGCTCTGTGTTTTTTTTAGATACCACAGGGGCACAGAATAGAAAGATTTAAAAAAGTCAATTATTTTTATGGAATTTTGAGGTCTCCGGAGTCTTATTAATAAATACCTTCTATTATGAAAGAAAATAAGATTACGTCTCAAATTATTGATGCAGCAATAAGAGTTCATCGATTTCTCGGTCCAGGTCTTTTAGAGTCTGTTTATGAAACCTGTTTGATTCATGAATTGAAAAAAACGAATTTAAAAATTGAAGTACAAAAAGCACTCCCAATTATATATGAAGGGAATCAGCTAAATACAGGATATCGAGTGGATATATTAGTTGAAAATTTAGTTATTATTGAATTAAAAGCAGTAGAAGTGGTTCATCGAGTGCATCATGCTCAAGTCTTGACTTATATGAAACTTTCAAATTGTAGAGTTGGGTTAATCATTAATTTTAATGTAGCTTTATTAAAACTAGGTATAAAACGATTTATTTTATAACCTACGGTGACTTCTGTGGTTTCTTTTTTTAAACACGGAGGCACA
>CAYXQH010000606.1:0-4131 GCA_964467425.1 uncultured Saprospiraceae bacterium | reverse complement strand
AGAGCTAAAGCAAATCTTTAGATTGAGTATATTTATAACATTATGAATAACGGAATAGTATCAGTTGATTGGCTACAAGATAATTTAACTAAAAATGAATTAGCAATTTTAGATGCAAGTCCAGATACAACCATAAAAGGTACTACCTCACGGTACAGTAATTTGTCAATTCCTAATTCGAGGACATTCAGTATTAAGGATAAATTTATTAATAAGGAAAGCAGTTTTCCTAATACCATTCCTTCTAGTATCCAATTTGAAAAAGAGTGTCAATCTTTAGGTATTAATTCTTCCTCAGAAATAGTGGTGTACGACAACTTAGGCATTTATACAAGCCCAAGAGTTTGGTGGTTATTTAAAATAATGGGGCATGAGAATATAAAAGTATTAAATGGAGGATTAGTAGAATGGATTAACCAAGGACATCAGACCGTTAATAAAGCAAACATAGAAACGAACCATATAAAAGGAAATTTCAAAAGTAATTTTCAAGAAAAATACTTAATAAAATATGAAGATGTTCTAGACAATATAAAATCCCAAAATTTTTTAATAGTTGATGCACGTTCAGCGGGTCGATTCAATGGAACTAAACCAGAACCGCGGAAGTATTTAAAAAGTGGCAACATTCCAAATTCCGTCAATATTCCATACACGGAGTTGCTAGAGAACGGGAAATATAAATCACAAAAAGAACTTGAACAAATTTTCAAATCGCAAGTTACAAATCAGCAAAAATTAGTTTTCAGCTGCGGTTCAGGAATGACCGCTTGTATTGTAATGTTAGCGAGCGAGATTACATTTAAAAAAAGTAATTATTTATATGATGGATCATGGACAGAATACGCAGAATTAAGAAACTTAAAAGAAAGCATAGAGTAGCAAAGATAAAAGGTGAATAATCCATACTTGAATACTACAGAAGTTCTAGTAAAATAGATCGCGTTCCTACACGCACCACCACCTGTCGATTATAAATAAAAAACAGCGCAAGTAATTTACTAAGTCGAAAATAAACGTTATCTTAGAACTCAATCAATATTAAACTTCATAATATACAAATATGAACACTAAAGTTAAATGGTATAATGATGTAACAATGGTTGGCACTTTGTTAATCCTATTTCCACCTGTTGGAATTATGGGGCTTTATAAAAGTGAGACGATTAATCCAAAGTGGAAAAAAGTAACTTCCATAACGTTTGCCCTGGTTTGTATGTTATTGGCAATTAATTTCTTATTCTAAATTTCATCCTAGGTTAATGCTTTACCTTTATTTTGTCTATAAGTAAATATTTAAGCTTTGCTTACTTTATTTAGTCAAAACCGCTTCTCTCCTACTCTATCAGTCTATCTTACTCAATCATAGACGACTTTCATCCTTAGAAAAACACTTCCCAGTAAACTCACGAATATTAATGCTAAAATATTTCTATTTTAGTAGTTCGTTAAAATGTTAAGCTATGAAAACAATAACAAACTTAATTCTACTTTTCTTTATTAGCACATTAGCTTCCGGGCAGCTATTATTTGAAGGCATCTATGGAGATGCTCCGAATTTTGAACGTACAAATTCAATTATTCAGGACGGTGATGCAGTTGTCTTAACGGGTTATACAACGCTTCAAACTAATGGCGGCGATGATGTATTATTACTAAAATTGGATACAGAAGGTAATTTAATCTGGAAAAAACAAATAGGTGGTAGTAAAAACGAACAAGCCATCAAAATCAAATTATTAAGTGATGGGTACTTAATTGCCGGCCATACAAAATCTATCGGAAACGGGAATCAGGATTTTTATTTAATTAAAACAGATTTTGAAGGAAACCTGGTTTGGGAACGTTCTTATGGAACCGAGAACCTTGAATATTGCACAGATGTTATTGTTACTCCAGATGGTGGTTTTTTGCTCATCGGTACAGGGGTACAAAATATAACATCCGGGGAGGACTGGTGGTTAGTCAAAACGGATAATGCCGGCAATATACAATGGTCAAATTATTATGGAACAGAAGGCCGAGACCATCCAACTTTTGTTAAAATTTTGTCTGACGGTAATTTTATGGTAGGTGGCGGATATCATGGGCAAAGAAGATTAAATAAGATTGATACAGATGGAAATCTTATTTGGTCATTTGGGCCTTCCTCCACAGGCTTCAGTTATATTAAAACAGTCGATGCCATAGAACTAGCAAATGGAGACATCTTAATGGCCTACTCTTCCCTCGGTCCTTCCTATTCAAAACTATCAAGTAACGGAGAACTTATTTATGAACAATGGCCTTTAGGGATAGGAGGAGAATTTGATCGTCCTCTAAAGTTTCAAGCTATTACCGAAGATAGTATCCTGTTGCTCAATAGAAGTTCTATTATAGCATTTAGTCCAGACTCAGGTGATACAACTGCATCGTTTGACTGGAGTTATTCCTTCCCATTCATATTCACGCAAATTAACGATCTTCTGGTTACTGATGATCATTACTATGTCGCTGCCACACACTTAAGGACACATGATGAATCCCTCGACCACGATGGTATAGTATATCAAAACTACAATCAAAATTTCGAATTAGAAGCCACCTATATTGACACCTTCGAACTCATTAATTATACAGAATATTCAGAGAAAGTCATCGAAACAACCTCTGGAGATTTTCTGCTTTTTGGAGCTCGACAATACAGGAACAGTGCTGCTGCTACGGAAAATATTTTATTGACACGAACCAATGCAGAGGGTGACCTGATTGAAGAGATTGCATTAGATAAAGGATGGCAAGCCAAACCGATTGACATGTATTACACTGATTTGGGCAATCTAATACTATTGACGCAACTCACTCAGGATACTATGGAACTCTCTATGGTAAACGATGATGGACTCACCCTTTGGGGACATACCTTTAGCGGTAATTTTGAAACAACATCACATGGAAAAACAGGATTCCTCACTACATATCCATCGGATCAATTTCTACTTGTTTTAAATGGCAGAGAGTATTATATTTTTGATGAAGAGGGTAATATAAATTTCAACTATCAAAGTAATGCACCAACAGTAGGATCACCTGTAAACCTTAAGATTTTATCGGATGGTCGAATTTTGTATGTCAATTCCAATCAATTGATTTTATTAGAAAACGATGCAAGTTGGATTTCGTCAACTTTGCTTATTCCAGCAGGGTTTACGGTTGTCGAATATTTTGATTTTCATTTTGAATCGGAAGATAATATTTGGTTGATTGGAAAGACACGTATGCCTATTTCTGATTTAGGACAATATGTAATTATGCAGATCAATGCTGATGGCGAGCGCTTATCAGAATTCACTTTTGAAGAAAACATGTATGATCAAATTCCGAATTTAGAATTATTAAGCGTTGAAGATGACCGATTAATCGTTTATGGAAACAAAGAACTTCCCTGGCCATACGAAACCTCGAATGTAAGCAACTATAACTGTATTAGAAAACCACTAAACATTGGTTTTTTAGAGGAATGGAGTAAAGAAGGTACAATACTTAGCCGATTAGAATTTGGCGTAGGTCAGGGAACGAACGTTTCTGATATGATTACAACCTCAGATAATAATATCGCTGGATCAGGATGGATATATGATACGAATTCTGATGATCAGTACTTAGTAAAAATTGATCGGACAAATTTCGTCCCGACCCATGAGTCTGATTTAAAGTTTGAAGATCAATTACTGATTTATCCTAATCCAGGAACAGCTTCTCTATTTCTTGAATTAAATACTGAAATAACTGGTACGCCAATCATTCGAATTTTCAACGCAGCAGGTCAACTTGTAAGACTTGAGAAATCCGAGAATATTTTCTCCACAACAACCGTCGAATTTGATACGACAGACTTCCCCAATGGAGTTTATTATATTCATGTAAATATCGGCAACGAATGGAGAGCTACTGACTATTGGATTAAAATGGATTAATAGCAAAAACTCTATTCATTATTACTTTGTTTATGTCAAGTCTTCGATGTAAACAAAACCATTGTTTTTTCTTTGAAATTTTTAATTAAATTTGATGAGTACTTTTCACCTTTTTAATTAAAAATTTCAAAAAATGAACAACATACCTATTGGCTTATCAAATTTAATATTTTAC
>CAYXQH010000605.1:0-4131 GCA_964467425.1 uncultured Saprospiraceae bacterium | reverse complement strand
GTGGTTATGTGGTTATGTGGTTATGTGGTTATGTGGTTATGTGGTTATGTGGTTAGTATAACTATATTTTTCTGCGTCTAATTATTGTTTTTATACTAAGAAAATCAAAGGTCATTATTGATGCTTCTTTACTTATAAATTACAATACCTCAGAATAGGCATCCACTACTTTAGCTGCAGAGGCATACCAGCTAATCTTGTCCATTTCTTCTTTATTTTCACGGATAACTTTCTGTCTGAAATTTTCGTCTCTTAGCAGTCGAAGAATATGCTCGGCAAATAAGTCTGTATTCCAATGATCTGCTGTTAATGCAGAAGTTAATACTTCTGCGGCACCAGATTGTTTGGTGAGTACACAAGGGACACCTGCTCGGGTAGCTTCTAAGGCTGTTAAGCCAAAAGGTTCGGATACAGAAGGCATAAAATAGACATCGGATGTAGCCAAAAGAGCGTCCACATTTTCTCGGCTGACAAATCCTGTAAAGACAAAGTGCTTACTGAGTTGTTGATCGGCTGAAGCTGCAATAAGCTGTGCCCACTGATCTCCATTTCCTGCAATCACGAATTTGACATCCGTAAATTCGGCGACTACTTTTTGAGCCGTTTCGAAAAGATACTGCGGTCCTTTTTGAGCAGTAATTCGTCCCAGGAAGGTAACAATCCGCTCAGGGATTCTGTGTTTCCAGCGCTTGATCAATTTTTCATCAATTGCATTATAAATCGGAACAATTTTATCGGCATTAATACTATAGTGTTCTACGATTTGGGTGCCGGTATATTGGCTCACTGGAAATATCAAATCAGCAAGCTGCATTGCTGTTTGCTCAATCTCGTAGATATCGTTCTTTATTGTTTTAAAGGTCCGGTCTGTTTCCAGGGCATGAACATGTAAGCATAGTGGTTTACCATAGGTCGCTTTGACTTTTTTGCCCGCACTGAAGGTTACCCAATCGTGGCAATGCACGATATCGAAATCAATCAACCCGGCAATCTCATTCACGATTTCACTATAAACAGGTAATTTCTCCCAGAGACTTTTGCCGTACATTTCTGCAGAACTAAACACCTCCAAATAGGAACGAAAAGATTTTGTTTCTACTTCTTCTGTCGTTTCCGAATCTTCTTCAGTTAGCATATAGTCAATGCCTTCCTCAAAAGCTAAAGGATAACTATGGATTTCTGAAAAGGAAGCAATCGTTGTTTTTTTATTTAAAATAGTTTGAATCTTTTTCTCCTCAAAATTCAACTCGATACTATTCAAACCGTAGATCGTAACATTTGGAATATCAGGTGTTGCCTCATCTTTATATGGAATAATAAGATGAACCTCCATAAATTGACTCATCGCTTCTACTATGCCATAGGTTGCAATGGCTAAGCCACCAACCATACGTGGAGGGAATTCCCATCCCAGAACCAGGACGCTTTTATTTTTTAAATTATTCAAAAAAAATTGGGTTTAATTATTATTCGGTTTTTTGAGAAAGGGCTATATTTTTATTTGTACGTTGTAAGACTGCAAATAGTTATCCAATTCAGGTTAAATTTCTATAAAAAATGCAGCTTTTTTTCTGTCAAAGCCAAGACAATATTTCATCGCGCATTTTTAGACTTATCCCAAATAAATAGCTGATTCACAGCACTTTTACCATAAAATCGATTTCTTTAGGCGGAAAATACTTTTTATTTTTCTTGGTGTATATTTACACTAAGTATGGTAGGAATTGAGAAAAGAATTCCATTGTAAATTTTATCTTAATTTAATATGAATTTTAACACCGGTTTTTCTTTTGCTATTTTATTTTATTTTAGCTTCATTTTACTCCATTGCGCTGGGCAAAAGTCCATTTCTTCTTCCTTAAACGATACAAAGACAAAGCTCCTACCCTGTCCAAAGAGTCCAAATTGTGTTAGTACTTTTGAAACTAAAGGAAGCAAAAAAATGGATGCTCTTCTCTTTGACTCAGACCTTCCTACAGCCATCCAACGTATGGACAGTATTCTTCAAAAGTTTTCTAACGTTACACTTCTTTCCAAATCAGAAAGACATCTTCATTATACTTTTAAAACAAAACTAGGTGGTTTTAAAGATGATGTCGAGTTCCTATTTGATCCAACGACTAAAAAAATCCACTTTCGATCAGCCTCGAGAAAAGGATGGTCAGATGCTGGTGCTAATAAGCGCCGAATGAAAAAGATAAGTAAACAGTGGAAAAGCTAGTCTTCAAAAAATCCAATGCGATTTTTCATTCGTATATATTTCGTCTATTCTGCTTAGGATGATTTCATTCATAGGAGTCAAGAGACATTTCATCGAAAAACAAAAAATAAATTGAGGCAATAAGTTAACTTTGTCGCTTAAAAAAAATTATCCATGAGATTAATACTTAGTCTACTTTTTGCTGTTTCTTTTTGTAATCTGAATGCTCAAACAGCTATTATAAAGGGTCAGTTGCAAGATAAAGAAAGCCAAGCTATCACTTTTGCTAATGTGGCCTTATACAATGCTACAGATAGTAGTTTGGTAAAAGTAGAAACTAGTAATGAGTCTGGCATTTTTCAATTGCAGCGCATCAATGCGGGGACTTACTTTATAGTTGCATCTTATGTTGGAGTATCTGATATTCGAAAAACAGGGATCCGTTTAAGTGCTGATCAGATTCTTGATCTTGGTGTACTCACCTTTGGACAAAATTCTGTAGACTTGAATGAAGTAACGGTAACTGCAGCCAGAGCAATGGTTGAAGTCAAAGCTGATCGGACGGTCTTCAATGTACAAGGGACCATCAATTCGACAGGTTCCAATGCGATTGAGCTTTTAAGAAAAGCACCAGGGGTTACCGTGGATAATAATGATAATGTAAGTGTATTAGGTCGAGGCGGTGTATTGGTTTATATTGATGGAAAGCGCTTACCAATTAATGGCGAAAATTTAAGTAACTTTTTAAAAAATATCCCAGCAGAGCAAATCGATCGAATCGATATCATTACCAACCCAGGAGCAAAATACGAAGCAGAAGGGAATGCAGGAATTATTGATATTCGAATGAAACGCGATAAAAGCCATGGTACAAATGGTACTTTAAGTGGCGCTTATAGTCATGGAGAGTTGCCACAACTAAATGGAAGTATCACTGCCAATCATCGAAATAAAAAACTGAATATCTTCGGAACAATCGGCGCAGCGAATAATGAGCGTTTTACCCGAATGACTTTTGAGGATTATCAAAATGGTATTTTTAAAGATGAAAAAAATTATATTAGTGTAAATTCAGAAAATTTTAATTTCCGTCTGGGCACGGATTTCTTTTTAGCAAAAAATCATATACTAGGCTTTCTCATTGGGGGTAATTATAATGATGGAACGGACAATTCAATCAATACTATCGGGCTTTATAATCAATCTACGATTACGGTTTTGGATAGTTTTTTAGTCGCCGATTCAAATACCCAAAGTCAATCTGATCAAAATACTTATAATATAAACTACCGCTTTAATCCGGGAAAAGGTCAAAGTCTAAATATCGATTTGGATTATGGACGATATAGCACCGATCGAATTCGTCAACAACCTAATAATTATTATCAAGATGAATCGGAAGCCTTATTATTATCCTCCATTGTTAATGATTTTGACACGCCAAGTACTATTGATATTTATACTGCCAAGATAGATTATGAAAATGAGCTTTTGGGAGGTAAAATTGGAATTGGTTCTAAATTTAGTAAAGTGAACTCTGACAATACCTTTTTATTTTTCAATGTGGAAAATGGTCAATCTGTACAGAATGACCAAAAATCAAATATTTTCAACTATGATGAAAATGTAATCGCGGGATATATCTCTTACTCCAGAGCTATTAATCAAAAATGGAATTTTTCGGCTGGGCTTAGAGCAGAGCAGACAGATATACTAGGAGAATTAGAAACCTTTGATGTGAGTTTGCAAGAACCTCCCGTCGATACCTCCTATCTTAGTTTATTTCCTAATATTGGCCTGACTTACCAAGCTGCACCTATGCATGCTTTTGCGCTCAACTATGGTCGCCGAATCAATCGTCCCGATTATAATGTACTAAATCCCTTCAACAATCAACTGAGCGAATTATCCTTTGAGAAAGGAAATCCTTT
>CAYXQH010000604.1:0-4139 GCA_964467425.1 uncultured Saprospiraceae bacterium | reverse complement strand
ATTGACCCATTAGGTACTGCCTATAAAATGGAACAATACTTTGCTGAATTCGAATCGACCTTTTCTGAAACCTGGATGTCTTTTATAGCGCCAATGTTTCCTTGGCTTTCTGAATACTCCATAGGCTTTTCAGTCTTTATGATTGTTCTGGAAATCGTACTTGGTTTGATGCTTATTTTAGGATCCCGCGCAAAATTGGCCAGTTGGCTGTTTTTAGGTATCGTTGGTTTTTTCACTTTCCTAACTGGATTCACTTTCTTGACAGGTTATGTACCGAGCGATGCTAATTTCTTTGAATTTGGAAAATGGGGAAAATATGTAGATACCAATATGCGGGTTACGGATTGTGGATGTTTTGGTGATTTTTTAAAATTAGAACCTAAAATTTCCTTTTTAAAAGATGTCTTCCTTTTGATTCCAGCATTCTTATTTGTTTTTAAACATAAAGATATGCATCGTCTTTTCAATCGAAAAACGCGAACAGCAATAGTCGTTGTGGGTACCTTAGGATTCTTTCTGTACTGCTTAAGTAATTATAGTTGGGATTTACCACATAAAGATTTCAGACCATTTAGCATTGATAAAGATGTAAGAACAGTTAGACAAGCGGAAGCAGATGCAGCAGCGAATGTCCAGCTTTTAGGCTATAATTTGACGAATAAAGCCTCTGGGGAAAAAGTAAACCTAAATTATGAAGACTTTTTAAAAGAATATAAAAAATACCCAAAGGAGGAGTGGGAGTATGAGCAATTGAAATCTGAGCCTACTATGGAATCTACCAAGATTAGTGATTTTGATTTTAGTGATTCGGATGGAAATAATATGACAGAAGAAATTTTGAATGATCCTAACTATCATTTTATGGTGGTCTGCCATAAATTGTATTACGATGGAGAATCGAATAAGAATGTTGTTTATCAAGATACTATTTTCAGAGTTGATACTGTCCAGGTAGAAGGAGAAGGGGCTCCGATTTTAGTAAAGAAAGTAGATCGAATAGAAAGCAGAGAAGAACAAGCAACTAGCTATCTCTGGGATGCTTCTTATCTTGAACCCTGGAGCAAAGTCAATGGCTTTTTAGAAAAAGCGGAAGCGAAAGGCTTGAATGTTTATGCCTTGGTGGGAGGGGCTTCCAGCTCAATGATTGATGATTTTAGACATGAAACACAATCCGCATATCCCTTTTATGAAGCAGATGACATTTTATTGAAAACCATTGTTCGATCTAATCCGGGAGTTGTCTTATGGAAAAATGGAAAAATTGTGATGAAATGGCACCACAAGAAATTACCGGAGTTTGAAAAAGTAGATGCCAATTATTTGAAATAAAAATAGATTGGGTGTTCGGTTTTAGGTTTCAGTTCCTTTAAACACCGAAAGCCGAACACCCAAATCCTAATACCGAACCCCGAAAGAACTTCCATTTCCCTCCTGCAAAAATGCCTGTCAAAGGGCTCAATTATTAAGGCGCAGAATTAAATTACCTTTACTAGTAAAAAAATACTAGTATTTGCATTGCTTTCCAAAAAAAAGCCTTTCTTTGCAATACAGATGTACCCAAAACGGTTCTGTATAAATATATGCTTAGTAGAAGAAATATCCGCATAAAAGTGATGCAGATGCTCTACACGATGAGTAGAGACAAAGACCTTTCTTATAAGGAAGCGCTCGATAGATACGAGGAAGGAATCAATGAATCCTACGTCCTGTATCTATTTAACCTAAATTATATGGTGCACATCTGTGAACGTGCTATCAAAGATGCAACGCGAAGAGAAACGAAGCACTTGCCTACCGAAGAAGATAAAATCTTTTCACCTAAGATTTTTGAAAATCAAATTGTACAAACTATTCTTGATCAACCAGATTTTAAAGCGGTTGTTGAAAAATCTGATTTCAATAGTTCCGTCGATGAAGATACGGTCCGAAAAATTTATACTGAGTTTTCAAAAACGGAAGAATATAAATTATACCTGAAAAAGGATAATTCGCAGGCAGATGATAAAAAAATCCTGCTCGGTTTATTTAAGTACTGTATCAACCATGAATTATATAATGAAGCAATTGAAGATCGCTATGCTACCTGGATAGATGATAAATCTTTAGTCGTTGGTACCGTTAAGAAGACTATAAAAGCGCTTCCAGGACAAGGTAATTTTGTAGAGGTTTATAAGCCTACAGACGAAACTACAAAAGCATTTGGAGAACTGCTTTTTGAACATGTTAATAAAAAAGATAAAGAATTGCTTGAGATTATTGAGCCAACGCTTAATAATTGGGATGCAGATCGCGTAGCGGTCATTGATATGATCCTGTTGAAAATGGCAATTTCTGAGTTGCTGATTTTTCCAACGATTCCAACTAAAGTAACGCTTAACGAATTTGTAGAAATTTCTAAATTATATAGTACTGACAAGAGTAAAGATTTTATAAATGGTATTCTTGATCGATTAATGAAGAAATTAAATAAAGAAGGAAAAATTACAAAAGAGGGTAGAGGCTTAGTCGAGTAACCCATCCATATCTACACATACGACGAGAGAAAAAACACCTATAATATTGGTTCGATTGAACAAGTAGTTGCTTGCAATACTAGTTCGTTTGTTTATTTTTATTATTTTTAGAACAATTTTTATAGTAGAAACGTATAATTTTCTTTTAATAAAGCACGCAAAATCCAATTTTTATGAGAAAAGTAATCTTTACTTTTGCATTACTCGTAATGTTACTATTTAGCATAGAGTCTAATGCTCAATCAACAACTATGAAGGATGCCCTTTCTTCAAGTTTTTTCCTTACTGATTATTATACCAATCATTTACCTTCCGACTCTGATAGAACTTTTTCAGAAAAAGATCTATGGGAACCAGGTTGGGGAGTGGCTTATGGTAGAAATATCAATAAGTTTTTAAACGTAAACTTTCCATTACAAGTCAGAAAATCTAAACTACCACAATCTGATGCTGGAGATTTCTCAAATACAGAATCTCTATTAGTTGGATTAGATGCTACTGCTCACATTGGTGACTGGGAAGGCAACGGTTGGTTTAAACCTTACTTACTTGCAGGTATCGGTGGTACTTGGGTAGAAGATGATGGTGGAGTCGATGTAGCCATTCCTGTCGGTGGTGGATTTAATTTCAGATTAGGTAAACCTAAGCACTGGAATGCCTATTTGAATATTCAAACGCAATATCGCTTGAATCTAGATTCTTACAGGAATAACTATATCCACAGTATTGGTTTAGTATTTCCATTGGATGATGGTTTCACTCCTCCTCCTCCTCCAAAAGATACAGACGGTGATGGTCTGACTGACAATGTAGATAAGTGTCCTACCGTAGCTGGATTAGCAAATCTTGGTGGATGTCCTGATAAAGATGGTGATGGAATAGCAGACGGAGATGATGACTGTCCAACTGTTGCTGGTATAGCTGCCTTCAAAGGATGTCCTGATTCAGATAATGATGGCGTAACGGATGCAAATGATAAATGTCCAAATGAAGCGGGACCTAAAGAGAATGACGGTTGTCCGTATGGGGATAGTGATGGTGATGGTGTGAAAGATAACGTAGACAATTGTCCAAATGAAGCAGGACTAGCAAGTAATAATGGTTGTCCAAAAGTAGATGTTGATGGCGATGGTGATGGACTTTTAGACAAAGATGACAAATGTCCAGGTACAGCAGGGCCAAAAGAAAATGGTGGCTGCCCTTGGCCAGATACAGATGGTGATGGTGTCATTGATAAAGATGATAGGTGTCCGAGTGAAGTAGGACCTGCAAGTAATAAAGGTTGCCCAGAAATAAAAGAAGAAGACAAAGCAACATTGAACTTCGCAGCTCAAAATATTTATTTTGATACTGGAAAAGATCGAATTAAATCAGCATCTTTAGAGACGATGGATAAAGTAGTTGATATTCTCCAACGTTACCCTAACTACAGCTGTTCAATTGGTGGACATACTGATAGTTCAGGTAATGCAGAAAATAATCAGAGATTGTCAGAGAGAAGAGCTAAAGCTTGTTATGATTATTTGGTTTCTAAAGGAATCTCTGGTGCTCGATTAAACTATGCTGGTTATGGTGAAACACAACCAATTGCTAATAATAAATATAAAGACGGAAGAGATCAAAACC
>CAYXQH010000603.1:0-4140 GCA_964467425.1 uncultured Saprospiraceae bacterium | reverse complement strand
TTTATGAAGAAGTCCAGAAAATTGGATTCGAAGTTGGTCCTTATCCGGAATTGTCCGTTGCCATTTATCGCTATGTTCCTAAAAATGGAGACGCTAATACCTTTAATGCGAAGCTCGTAGAAAATGTAAGAAAAGATGGGAGAGTGTTTCTATCTTCTACAACTTTAGATGGTGTTTTTTGGATAAGAATAGCAATCCTTTGTTTTAGATCACATAGAGATATCATTGATACCTGTCTTGAAGTTTTAAAAGTAGAAAGTCAAAAATTGTTGGAAGAAACAATTTAGCTTATAAAACGCTTTAGATAAAATCCACATCTACGGCATAAGGATATTTCATCAGATAATTTAATGCTCTTTCAATATCAAAGTTTTCGAAAACTACTGCATAAAGCATCTGGGTAATCGGAGCGTGTAATTTATAATATTTAGAAAGCTCTTTCATAATTTGAATGGTCCGAACACCTTCCGCAAGCTCTGGCATCGTCGTGGTTATTTGATCGAGTGTTTCTCCTTTTGCTAATCGCATGCCGAAGGTGTAATTACGACTCTTTTCACTCGTTGCTGTTGCAATTAAATCTCCAATTCCAGCAGTACCAATAAAGGCTTTGCTATCTGAACCCATCGCTTTTCCTATATAAACCATCTCCACTAATCCTCGGGTAATCAACATCGCTTGAATGTTTTTACCCATTCCCATCCCACCAAGAATCCCAGAACCAATAGCAATCGCGTTTTTCAAAGCTCCCGCTAATTCTGCTCCTAAAATATCATGTGTTCCAAAAACATGAAACTTTTGACTATCAAGCACTTGTCGACCAGCTTTTATAACTTCATTGAAATGGCTGCCGATCACTGTTGCAGTAGGTTGACCATCCAGTATTTCTGCAGATAAATTTGGTCCGGACAAACAACCAATTCGCAATACAATACTTTCTTGGCGTATGACCTGACTCATTGTAAATACCTGATCTTGTGATAGGCTTAAATCTGTAGAATTGGATAAATCAATATTGCCGAGATCAAAGCCTTTCGTTCCATGGATAAGTGTATGATATGGCTTCAAAAACGGAGCAAGATTTTTTATCATTGCTCTAAAGTTGGTGGAAGGAACGACTGGAAAAATGAGAGGACAATTTTTAGCGACTTCTTCCAAATCATTGGTAGCTCTTATTTTTTCTGAAAGGTCTAGATTAAAATGACGATGTTCTTTGTTGATTTGATCGACTAAATCTTTTTGTCTCGAATACAGTAATACATCTACGTTATGTGATAATAATATCGAAATCGCAGATCCAAAACTTCCTGCTCCAATTACACCAACTGTTTGTTTGTTTTTATCCAAGACTATTTTTTTAATTCCTGCAAAATTAAGGATTTTAATTCCTCTTTTATATTCGGAGAACCACCAATTTTTTGGTGAGCAATATTACCATTTTTATCTAAGATTAGTGTAGTAGGAAAGGCTCTTACTTTATATGCATTACTTAGATCGAAAGCATCTGCGATTTGGATAAAATTAAAAGGGTGTTTTTGTAAAAACTCCTCCACCTTGGACTGCGAATCAAAAGTAATAGCAATAAAATTTACTTTCTCTTGAGCAAGTTCTGTTTTCAATTCGTTTAGAAATGGAATTTCTGCTTTGCAAGGGGCGCAGGTGGTAAACCAAAAATTTAAAACGACCACTTGATCTTTAAAATCAGAAAGATGAATCAATTCACCTGTCAGGCTTTCTTTTTCGAAATCTAGTGCTTCGTCTCCAGTTCTCTCTCCTCCTCCTATTGCTGACATCATAAAATCATTGAATCCAGCAATAGTCACTTCTTCATAATTTGAAGTTGGTAGAATGTCCTGGTTGCTAAGCTTATTTTTTTCAATTCGTTGAGCGGTATAAGTGACTTGACCGTAAGACATAGCTAAAGAATACTCTAATGCGAATCCATTTACATCGACATAGGGTGCGTATGCTGGACTTATTTTTTTTGTGATATAGAGATGCATAGTGCCAGACCCCATCGGTGCGACTACTTTCTGACATTTATATCCTGCTATCATTTTATATTCATCGGTTAATTTCAATGGTCCAATTTCTGGCAAGTATTTTTTATCAAAAATCACAGCAAATTTTCGATCCATCACACTCAGGTAGGTCATTTCCTTATCTGACTTTAATGTTGTAATTGTAAACTCCTCCAAACCTTGCTCTTCTTCCTTAACTAATTTTAAATAGTCCGCATTAAAATATACTCTTGCACTTTTGGAGAATGCTTCTTCCATAGGAATGCCCGCTTCATTGGGTGCAAAATGTATGTCATAATCTATGATTCCAGACTTGATGGGGGCAGAGCAAGACAGGATGGTTAAGCATGCAATGACCAATAAATAAAAGTAACTATTGTAATTATATTTCATCATTTTTAATTTCTGTGTCCCAAAAGTAATTTTGCTTCGTCATAATATAAACGAATTTGTCATTTAAACGTTTAATAAAGCATGAAGTGTATTATAAATTTTAAGATAAATATGAAACGAATACTTATCTGTTGTCTGGTTTTACTTTCCCTAAATGGATTTAGTCAGAGTATTACTGCTCCTGATCAGCCATTAGAAGGTCCAGGTAGCAGTGATTATCCCCATGAAAAAGTCGCTCAATATGATTTTGCTTCTAAGCCAAATGGTTATTGGCTCTATGAACCTGCTGCTCCTAAGCCGGAAAAAGCGAATGTTATTGTCTTTGTTCATGGCTATGGCGCCTATAATCCAATGATTTATGGAAGTTGGATCAAGCATTTAGTCCGAAAAGGAAATACAGTGATCTTTCCCCGATATCAACGAAATTTAGTCAGCCCTTCTCCAAAACACTTTGCAGATAATGTGGTAGATGCCATTCATGATGCTTTAAAAATGCTTAAAACAGAGGGGCATGTAGTTCCTGTTACGGATCATTTTAGTTTAGTTGGGCACTCCTATGGTGGTGTCATATCAGCTAATTTGACCGTTTATCATAAAAGGTATAGTATCCCAAAACCAGAAGCAGTACTATTAGTTTCTCCTGGAACAGGTCCATTTAGGGGTGGATTGTTGAAAACGTATGAGAAAATTCCTGAAGATACTAACCTGGTGGTCATGGTGAGTGATAACGATCGAACTGTTGGAGATAAAATTGGAAAATTGATCTATAAAACAGCTATTCATGTAAAAAATAAGAACCTGATTCGCCAATATCCGGATTATTATGGTTCCGAAAACCTGTCAGCAGGTCATGACGAATGTTATGCTGTTGATAAAGAATTCGACTCTGGAGTAAGAAATTTTTCAGCAAAGCGAGCTTTAAAAATTGGTCATTTGAATACCATCGATTTTTTAGCTTATTGGAAAATATATGATGCATTGAATGCTTATACCCGTGAAGGCAAATGGAAAAATTACGCCTTAGGAAATACTATAGAACAGCGTTCTATGGGACATTGGAGTGATGGAAAACCGGTTAAAGAACTTGAAATTACTGTTCCAGAAAGCAACAATGCAAGCGTTCAAACTTCAAGAGAGTTTTAATTTTTTTTTCAAAAAAAATAGCTAACTCTTTGTAAATCAAACATATTTATTCATATTTATGGTCTGAACTGCTATTAGAAAACGTATCACTTGCTGTATAGTAAGTGGCTTTTACCCTTGAGCAAACATACGTTAACCAGAAAGAAACAATAGCAGGCATGACCAATGAAACACATGATGTCAGTAGACATCAGACACAATTAGGGGGTATTACGTTTACTTTCGTAGATGAAAGCAACGTGTCATCTTTTCCTACTCATTCACTTTTTCCAGAACAAGATTTTCATCAATTATCAGGCGATTTTCAGTTTGCCAAGCCCAAGAGCTTTGCTTATTGGAGAACTATCGCACCTGTGATGATTATTGCTGTAGTTCTATCCATTGCATTCTTCTCCGTCGGTAAATCGTACAAATCAACCATGGCCTCCAATTTAAAGGCTCTTTTTACGGTTGATGAGAAAGAATCAAACAATTCAGCCCAAATTAAGCAATTACATGCTCCAATCGCGAAGACTGAGATAAAACCATCGGTTCAAAAAAGTGAACTTCAGGACTTAGAAAAGGTTGATATTGCTCCTTTTGAAAG
>CAYXQH010000602.1:2564-4141 GCA_964467425.1 uncultured Saprospiraceae bacterium | reverse complement strand
AAAGCTTTGTTAAAATTTTAATTGAAATAAACTTTTGTTTAATGTTTGTGTTTAAAATGACGTAAAACGTTAAACAAAACATTATTTTATCAATTATGACCTTTCTGTATGTTAGATGAGCAACATATTATTGGACTCCTTCAAGCCAAAGAAGAAAAAGCGATTTCTTTACTCTATGATCGATATTCTGCAGCTTTATACGGTGTAGCATGTCGTATTGTAAAGGACGAAGAACTTGCACAGGATGTACTTCAAGATGCTTTTATTAAGATTTGGAAAAATAGTACAGGCTATGATCGAAAAAAAGGAACGCTTTTCACCTGGATGCTGAACATAACACGAAATACGGCGATTGATAAAACCAGATCTTCGCATTTTAGAAATAGTGGAAAAATCCAACCAATTGATTACTTCGTAAATAATTCAGAAGCCCCGTTTTCACTTGAAATGAGTATCGATTCTATTGGGGTTCGAAAAAAAATTGAAATTTTAGAGGACAAGTACAAAACAATTATCGATTTAATTTATTTTAATGGGTATACCCAACGAGAAGTTGCCGAACAATTAAAACTCCCTATAGGCACTGTGAAATCACGCGTGAAGATTGCTTTAAGAGAATTAAGAAATGCGCTTTCTGATAAATCTGGTCTTTTTCCCCGATTACAATCAGGATCATAGACCTTGCAAAAAGAAATAGAGTATGATTAAACTTTGTTTTTGAAAGCGAAAAAGTCAGGTTCTAAAAGATACTTTTGCAGCACAAAGGATAAAATTTAAATATACTCTTACTAACTTACAGAACACGCGGAATAAACCAAATATTTTTAAAATCACTTTTTTCTTATAAATGGATATCAAACAATTTTTAAATTCTGGTATTATTGAAAAATATGTTCTGGGTCTTGCAGATCGGGAAGATATGAATCGAGTAGAGAAGATGGCCGCCGAATATCCGGAAGTAAATCAGCATATATGTAAGATGCAGAATTGTATGGAGGAATATGCAGAGATGCATGCGATCAAACCTCCCAAGCATTTGAAAAATAAAATACTTTCAAAAATAAAAGACAAAGCGGGAGCAGAATCTATAGAAAGAAACTTGGTCGTTGAAAGACCAACAACAAAATTTCAAATACCTTCTTCCTGGAAATTTGGTGCAGGTCTGGCAGCCATGATGATTCTTACCTTAGGGGCAGTGAGTTGGATGTTGTATTCTAGTCAAAAAGAAGCGGAAGATGAGATCGCTATTCTTTCCACGCAAATAAAACATTTGCAATCCGATCAAAAAAGTTTACAGGCAAGTAACGATAAGATTATACAAAAGTATGCTGTTCTTAAAGATGTAACGACGCGTCAGGTACATCTAAAAGGTTCGCATCATGCACCCCAGGCTTTAGCTGTCGTCTATTGGAATCCAGATCATAGCAAAGGTTATTTAAATGTAGTAGATTTACCCAAATGTCCGAATGGACATGCCTATCAGATGTGGGCAGATGTCAACGGAAAACACATTGACATGGGTATGGTGAAATTGGATAGCATTGGTGCAATACTCAATAAAATTCCTTACATCGAAG
>CAYXQH010000602.1:0-2464 GCA_964467425.1 uncultured Saprospiraceae bacterium | reverse complement strand
TACCTCCACGATGAGAGATCTGCGCCTTTCGGTGCCCTCTTTTCAATCTCCTTTGCCCATTTAGGAATAAACATTCGATGATAGCGCAATCTTGAAATAGCATTGGGTTGATTATGATCTCCATTCCAACAATGTTCTGCACGATCGCCATAATCTACTTCTCCATCATAATAAGGTTCGGTCGTGTTTTTTAAAAAATCCTCAGCGAGATATACGGCATTATTGAGATAATAATTATCCATATCACCACAGTAGATTTTTACTTTACCTTTTAATTTTGGACCTAAAGTTTTCCAGTCTCTTTTCATAATATAAGTTAGGTCGTAGTTTTCTTTCCAATGGCTTGCAACAGCAGGGTTTATCACTCCGGTTTTTTTATCCCAAATCCTTTTTGGATATCCGTCTGTACCAACTGGAGAGTAGACGGCTTCCCAAATATCAAATTGCTCGCCGGACCGACTCTTAGAACCAAGCACTAACTCACGGTGATTCATGTCTTTAATGGACGTTGTTACATTACCAAGATAATCTCTCCTTCCTGCGACTAATGATTTTTTAAAATCGCTTTCTAAATAATAAGCATTTTTGTCTTCGTAAAGGTTGAGGAGTAAGTATGCTCTAAAATCAATTGGATCAGGACAAGCGGCATAACAACCATTATACTCATCCGGATAAAAAACCTGAGCCGCCAGGGCTTCCCAGCCACCAGTCGAACCGCCATATAGAAAACGTGCCCATCCTGCTCCAATTCCTCTGAATTGTTTTTCTATGTAAGGAATTAATTCATAAGTAATCGCATCTCCATAAGGCCCAAGGTTTTCAGAATTCACAGCATAAGAATCATCATAATAAGGATTAGCATGCTGAATTTTAATAGCAAGCATTCTCGGAAAATCCGGACTAGTCCACATTTTATAAAAGTCATAGGCTTCTTGTTGTACAATTTTATTATAGCCATCTAGTTTAAAGCGATCACTATATTCTGGTTTTAAATCAGGGTCAGGCGGAGTAGTTCGAAAGCCACCAAAATCCTGTGGGAAGTGGCCATGCATAATCGCTAATGGATATTTGACTTCAGGATGTTCGTCAAATCCTTCTGGTAAAAGCACATGTGCACCGAGGTACATATCCCTCCCCCAAAATTTGGAAAGCAATGCACTCTTAATTTTTATATGTTTAATATACTTGCTGTCTTTTGCTGGCTCAATTGGAGGAATGATCTGGTCTAAATCGATAGAGAAAGTTTGATCTTTCTCCGGATCAAAGCTTATTTTTTTCGGCGTGCTGTATAGGTTTCCAGGAGCTTGATTCCAGTGCTGTCCTTCTCCTCGATCCATAGGCAGTTTGACGGTATGTCCATCTGCACGGTTAAACGTTTCATATAAATGGAATACTGCCTGAACGTAATAGTCTCCTTTTGGTACTTTAGAAAGCGACGAAACAGGATAACCGAAAACCGTTGGATCAATTTTAGCCTCCATGCCGCTTTTTAAACCTTCCACATCAATACCAAAGGCAATATTGGTTTTTGGACCATCATTGAGTTGAAATCGAGGTTCTTTTTCTAGCTGCTTAGATAGCAAAAGGATGATTCGACCATCTAGTGCTTTTTCGGCATCTTCGTTTTTGTAGCTAATTGAAAAAGAGCTATTTTTTGTTTTCATCATCTGAGTTGGTTGGCAGGTGAAAAGTAAAGCGGTAAGTGAAATGAAAAATAAAAAAGATTTTGGCGATTCCATTTTTAAGGGTATTGTTTTTTTAAAGGTACAAAAAAAGAAAAGGGATTCAAGTCAGGCTTGAATCCCTTGTTCCCTGTGTCTGCTTTCGCATTCACGTGGAGGAAGTTTCTTTGGTTATGTATAACTTAGAAAAAACCTCTTTGCATTTTTTACAAAATAAAACTGCAATGATTGCTTATACCATTTCTTGCGAAAGGAAACTCGTGTTTGAACAAGTTTTAAGAATGCATTGAATTTTAAATTAAGTTGATCAAATTGAATTAAATCTACTTTGCTAAGCCTAAACTTGGACATAAGAAATGCAAATCTTTCTGGAACGCTAGATCAACATGTTTAAAAAACAGCTAATAGAGTGAGCCAAAAATTTGATTACAGAAACAGGTTAAAGAAACACTTAAGTCAAATGTTTTCACCATGTTGCTTTATTGGAATGTTTCCATTCTATAAAAATCTGTAATCGATCTTTTTCTACCTTTTGGTTTTGAAAATTTTGAATGGAATTTTACTTAACCAAGGAGCCGAATTATTACCCGAAGGTCTTAGTTCTGCTAATTGGAAAAAGAGATAAACTCTTTTGTAAAAAAAACATCAAAATTGTTTAGCAGTGTTACCACTACAAAGGGTACTTTGTTTTAATCGAAATATTACTATTCTGATTAAAACCAAATCTAATTATCATCAACAAATTATCTTTAATAAACTCCGAAGAGTCCATTAAATTTATT
>CAYXQH010000601.1:0-4171 GCA_964467425.1 uncultured Saprospiraceae bacterium | reverse complement strand
TATATTTTCATCAATTGGCTACAAGTGGCAAATTTTGTTTTGTATTTCCCCGCCTGACTGATCGTCAGATCGGGCTGGGTTGAAAATCCTCGGAATAGCTAATGCTATGACTGCGGTTTTCGCCTTGTTCAAAATAAAATTTACTCACTTTCACTCAATCATGAAATTTTAAACAAACTCTAAGATTTATATCTTAAATTAGGGAATATTTTAAAAGCTATGAATGAAATTAAAAAATTAACATTTTTCTTTCTTTTAACTTTCTGTATTCTTCATACTGGAAAAGCGCAAGAGCCTGTGGACAGTCTCGATCAGTGGTATATTCTTTTAAAAAATAAAAATGAATATGTAGGGCAAGTTTTGAAGCAGGAAAGAAGAAAAATAACTTTTTTGACCGAAGACTTAGACACCATTATAACGAAAAAAAGTCGTGTCCAGTATTTAGAGCCCTACGATCAAAAATTAGTGAGAGGTAAGACATATTGGCCAAGTTATAGAATGAACCAGCATAATTTATTTACGCCATCCGGGCATTCTGGTGAGTACTATTTTAAGAATACGATGGTCTATATGAATACCTTTAACCTACCGTTTACTGAAAAATCTTCCTTAGGTTTTGGGTTCTTTCCGATAATTGTGCAAGATGATGCTGATTTTTATTTTTGGATAAGTCCAAAGTTTTCTATTCCAACCAAAAAAGAAAATTTTAAAATGAGTGTGGGCTATTATGGTGCTATAACACCAGATACTGAAATTGATTCGGAAATTCCTACGGGTCAACTTATTGGTCTTGTCTATGGTATAGGAACTGCAACTCTAGACCGATTAAATGTAAGTTTAGGAACAGGATATGGTATGGGGTATGGAGCCTTTTTTAAATGGCCTTTTTACACCATGAATCTAAATTTTCAATATAAACCACGGTTTTCATTGCATTGTGAAGTATTTGGGGGTGGAAACTTTGGATCAGTATCCACTATTGCAATAAGAAAACATACTAGAAAAGGTATAGTAGATGTAGGTTGGGCTTTTTCTGCTAACCAAGAACGGTTTAATCGGGTACTATTACCTTATGGAGGACCATTTTTTAGCGTTATTTTTACAGCAAGAAGAACAAGAAGATATGGAATATTATAAAATGAAAATTAAGCAAATTACTTTATTAGGCTTATTCCTTTTTATTATTGGCTTGCCTTCCCTTGATGCGCAAACCACACGGGATTCCATTACCATTTGGGAAATTACAACCAAAGATGGCAATATTATTAAAGGGAATATATTGAGTAAAACCAAAGATCATATTTTTGTACAAACAAAATCTATGGGTACGCTTGCATTGTCCAGAAAAAATATTCGATATCGGAGAATCTATAGAGAAAAAGGCTTAATCGACGGTAAATTATTAATCGATAATTATTTAGCGAATCGCAATATGATGGGCCCAACCGGTTTTAATATGAAAAAAGGCGAATCGTATTATGAAAACAGATACCTGTTTGTTAACCATGTAAACTTTGGACTTAGTGATCATTTTTCGCTTGGTGTTGGCATAATGCCCGTTTTACTTATTGGAGCTGAAGTGTTACCGGTATGGGTTGTTCCTAAGGTAAGTATTCCTTTGAAAAATGAGAAATTTCAATTAAGCGTCGGACTATTTACTTCTTTTTTATTAATAGATAGGTATGGTGATGAAACAACTGCATTAATTTCTTTTCTCATGGGCTCCTATGGCGATCAGAACATAAGCTTTACGGTCGGCTTGGGTTATGGTAGGTTTGACCAAGAGTGGATGTCTAATCCTGCTTTTATTTTTAGTGGAAATATCAGAGCCAGCCAACGAACTTTTATTAATGTAGAATTCATTGCTGTAAATCCATATAAACAGAAACGATACGAATCTCAGATTAATCTTTTTACATTTGGCGTCCGAACTTATTTAAGGAAAATTGTTGTGGATTATGGGATTTTTATTCCTCGGGATATGTATGATGTACAAGATAACTTGCTTAGACCTATACCCTACCTGGGTTTGTTTATTCCAATCGGGAAGAATAAACGACGTAATTAATATTAGCTAAAAACAAAAGAGAAGTTTAGAACGAAAGAAAAGTAAAAAGCCAGATTAAGTATTTATCTTAGAGGATCAAATTTGTAGTATGAAAAAAGAATTACTGATCCTCGTATTTTTTATCACCACCCTTTTTATTGGCCAGGCTCAAGAATCAAAAGAGCTAACGATTGACCGCCTTTTTTCTGGCGAATTTTCATCTGGATACTTTGGTCCATCCAAATGGTTGGAAGGTGGAACCTATTATACTACTTTAGAACGATCGACGACTGCAGATGGACGTGATGTAGTGAAATACAATACTGAAACTGGAGAACGATCTATTTTGGTGGCTGCTGAAAAGCTTATCAAAAAAAATGCGGATCGACCTTTACGGATTGCGGATTATTCCTGGTCCAATGATCTGCAAAAATTATTAATCTTTACAAATACCAGCCGGGTTTGGAGAGCAAATACGAAAGGAGATTATTGGATGTATGATTTAAAAACACAAGAGCTGAAACAGCTGGGTGTAGATTTGACTCCTTCTTCATTGATGTTTACCAAGTTTTCTCCGAATGATCAACAAGTCGCTTATGTAAGTGAAAGTAATCTGTATGTTCAGGACTTAAAAACGAATAAGCTTGTCCAATTGACTAAAGATGGAAACGGAGATATTATCAATGGAACTTTTGACTGGGCTTATGAAGAAGAGTTTGCTTGCCGAGATGGATTTCGTTGGAATGCGGATGGGAAATATTTGGCGTTTTGGCAAGTCGATGCCTCTGAGATTAAAGATTTTTTAATGATCAATAATACAGAGGGCATATATTCTAAAATGGTCCCTATTCAATATCCAAAAGTAGGAGAGTCACCTTCTGCTGTTAAAGTTGGAGTGGTCAATGTTGAGACGACTAAAACGCTTTGGTTTGATATTCCTGGCGACCCAAAACAAAACTATATTCCTCGTATGCAATGGGTCAATGCTGATCAGGTTTTGGTGCAACAATTGAATAGAAAACAAAATACCCGTAAACTTTGGGTTTGCTCTGCTTCAACGGGAGTAGTTAAAAACATCCATACAGAAGTTGATGATACCTGGATTGATATTACGCAACCCGAACCGACGATTGATTGGGAGATGACGGATTTTCAACTATTAGATAATGGAAAAGCTTTTATATGGCAATCGGAAAAAGATGGTTGGCGTAATTTGTATCGTATGGATATAGATGGGAAAAAAGAGCAGTTATTGACAAAAGGAGATTATGATATTGCAAGACTTTATCAAGTAGATGAGAAAAGGCGTTTTATGTACGTCAATATGTCACCACAAAACCCTACACAACGATACTTGTATAAAATGGGTATTGACGGTAAGGAGATGTATAATCGAATGACTCCAAAGGATCAAAATGGTTTACATCGATATGATATTGCACCAAATGGAAACTTTGCGATTCATTCCTGGTCTAGCTTAAATACACCGCCTAGTACCACTTTGATCTCTTTGCCTGATCATAAGGTTATCCGAACACTGGTGGATAATAAAGAGTATGTCAAAAAGTTTGAGACTTTAGGTTTGCCAGAAGTACAGACGTTTGTGGTGAAAACGGAAGATGATATTGTGGTAGATGGTTGGATGATGAAGCCACCTGATTTTGATGCTAGTAAAAAATATCCAGTTTTGTTTCATGTGTATGGTGAGCCTTGGGGGCAAACGACGACAGATTCCTGGGGCAGGCTATGGCATCGGATGATGTCGCAAAAAGGCTATGTGGTGATTTCGTTGGATAATCGTGGAACACCGGCTTTAAAAGGACGTGAGTGGCGAAAATCTATTTACCGAAAAATCGGAGTCGTTAATTCCAGAGATCAGGCAATGGCAGCAAAAGAAGTGTTGAAGATGGATTTTTTAGATGAAAGTCGAACAGCCGTATGGGGTTGGAGTGGGGGAGGATCAATGACACTGAATTTGTTGTTTCGATATCCGGAGATTTATAAAACAGGTGTTTCTGTTGCACCGGTTGCTAATCAATTACTGTATGATAATCTTTATCAGGAACGCTATATGGGTTTACCTCAGGAAAACCGAGAAGACTTTATTGAAGGTTCTCCTATGAC
>CAYXQH010000600.1:0-4174 GCA_964467425.1 uncultured Saprospiraceae bacterium | reverse complement strand
GTTTCAAGTGAGAATGCAAGTGCATCACCTGAAAGTCTTGAATTGGATGAGTTTCTATTTCTTACCAATGGTGGCGCTCGCTTATCCCCCAAAAGCCAAAATAAAGAAACTACTTTTTTAACCGATGACTTCTTTATCGTTCCAAGAGGTTTTAATGGATATTGGGAAACGATCGGTGCTCCATCACTGCACTGTGAAATTTCAATAACAACTGCTCAAAGAAACGAATCATCTTTTAATCCTGAGAAGACAATTCCCGTTCTCATGGACAAACAAAAAATTGCAGGGATAGGATTAACTGAATTAACTCCTGGACAATATTATGATTTGCTATATGAAGGTCATGAACTTACAATTACTCTGGAAGGAGAAACGGCCAAGGTAAGAGAATTAAAAGAGCCATTAGCAGAACAAATAATCTATATTATTGCCGGGACACTTACCCTTTGGGATGCAAAGGGTAAAGAACATAATTTTGTGTCTGGTGATTTTATTGTTATTCCAAAAGGTTTTATAGGTACATGGCAGAGCAAAGGTCAGGAGTTATTTAGATTTATGAAAATTTCAAAAACGGACTGGTAACGTTTTTTATTCATAACAAGTTTTACAAACTTTTACTTCAAACGCAGGCCTTCTTTTTCTAAAAGAATAATTCTGTTTTTATACAAACTACCAACTGCACGTTTAAAATTCTTTTTACTCATTTTGAGTCGATCATATATAGCTTCAGGTGGGCTTTTATCGGTGAGCGGTAAAAAACCTTCATTTGATTTTATAGCTTCTAAAACTTGTTGTGCCGCTCGGTCAATTTCTCCAACGCCTTGTTGTTGTAAGCTCACATCAATTCGGCCATCTTCTCGTACCTTTTTAATAAAGGCTTTTCGTTTGTCTCCGACTTTTAAATCTTCAAACACTTCATTTTTATATAAAGCGCCCCAAAATTCTTTATTAATAATGACTCGAAAACCTAAGTCGGAAGGACCAACTATAATAATCTCTACTTCTTGCTTTGCTTCAAAGTTTTCATTTTTATCTTTTAAAAACTTATTGAGCTTATTAGAACCTACAATTCGATCCGTCACATCATCCAGATAAACATAGACAAGGTATTTATCTCCTACTTCCATTAATTTACGTTGATTCCGAAAAGGAACTAGTAAATCTTTCGCCTGAATCCCCCATTCTAAGAAAGCGCCATACTCCCCTACCTCTTTCACTTCCATCACCGCAAATTCGCCAACTTGCGCCAGCGGATCATCCGTCGTTGCGATCAAACGATCTTCAGAATCTGCATAGATAAAGACTTCGATCTCATCTTCCGGTTCGATACCGTCTGGAACGAATTTAAGAGGTAATAAGATTTCCCCGTAAGGACCACCATCTAAATAGATTCCGAAATCAAGTTCTTTAACCACCTCCAAGGTGTTCCTTTTTCCGATGTGTAACAAATTGTAATGTATTTAATGAAGTGCAAAGGTAGGTAAATGGATGATAAGTATTTAGGTCAGGCAAAAAAATCTGTGCCCCTGTGGTAAAAAGAAAAACCACAGAGGCACAGAGATTCAAAAAACAGTATTAATTACTTCTGAATAATCAATTTTCGAACAGCAGTTCCATTTTCAGTTTTTAACAATAGAAAATAAGAGCCTGCCGCCTGGTTGGCCAATTGAATCTGCAGGGATAAATCCTGACTTGCAAACTGATTCGTATAAACTTTTTGACCAATGACATTATAAATTTCAATTTGCCCTTCGTGGAAAGAAGTAAAGGCTGCGTTGAGCGTAAACTGTCCATTAGATGGATTTGGGATAATCATTAAATGCTCCAAATCTTCTATATCATCAATGCTAGTTATATTGATCGTTACATTGGATTCTAATTCACAACCATTGGCATCTGTCACCGTCAAGGAATAGCTTCCTGTATTTAAATTATCGATAAATGCTCCGTTGGCACCATTGCTCCATTGATAAGTATAAGGTGTTGTTCCACCAAAAACATTGGCTGTTGCCGTACCATTATTACCCCCTCCGGAAGGCGTCCAATCTATAGACACCGTCATATCTGCTGGACTATCGACAACAAACGTAGTCAAATAAGAGCAACCTTCAGAATCAATAATTTGAACCGTATAATTTCCAGCGCCCAGGTTTTCCAAATCTTCTGTTGTATCTCCTGTATTCCATTCAAAGGTAAACGGTGCTGTTCCGGTTATCGGAGTAATATTTATTTCACCATCGTTCATTCCAAAACAGCTGACATTATCCACCTCCGATTCGATTTCTATTCCACCGATTGTATTTTGCACCTCTCCTTCTCCAATAACAGAGCATCCATTCGCATCTGTTACGGTAACAGTATAAATACCGTTTCCTAAATCAGAAATTGAAGAAGCAGCTCCACCATTACTCCATGAATAATCATAAGCAAGCGTTCCTCCTGAAACAGTTGCTGACATGGTGCCACCTGATCCACAACTACCATTGAAACTCTGCGTACTGATGGTCATTTCAGCAGGCGATTCCACCGTTGTAGTTAACACAATAACGCAATCATTAGCATCTATAATCGTAACGGTATAATCCCCACCACTCAGGTTATTTATGATTGAAGTATTTCCTCCTGAGTTCCAGTTGTATTCATAAGGTGGTAAACCTCCAGTTGCCTGAGCTGATGCAGTACCATTATTATCACCAAAGCAATCTAAAGAAGTAGAATTTATTTCAGCTTCATACGTTCCACATAAATCTGTGAATTCTAAAACCTCAATAGTCTCTACTGCCGTACATCCATCACTATCTGTAGCGGTAACCGTATAAACTCCAGGCTCAAGATTTGTGAGTGAAGGGGTCATGGCTCCATTACTCCATTCATATTGAAAACCTCCCGTACCTCCTGAAGCAGTTACGTCTGCTGTTCCATCATCTGTATTCTGACCAGTCTCGTCTGTAGCATTCGCAACTAAAATAATTGGAGGAGCTTCTGTTATTTCAAACGTTTGAATAATCTCACAATCATTTCCATCAACAATTGTCACGGTGTAAAAACCTGCAGAAAGATCAGAAAGAATCTGTGTCATTGCTCCATTGCTCCAGGTATAAGTGATTGGTTGAATACCTCCAGAAGTTGTCACTGCAATTGCACCATCTTCTTCACCATTACAGCTGATATTTTCTAAATCACTTGCCATTTCAAAACTAGCACACAAATCATCTTCCACTCCTATTTCTACTTCTATAATATCTATACATCCATTTGCATCTGTAATTGTACAAATAATTATACCTTCCGATAAATCATTTCGATCCTCGGTAGTTCCTCCATCTGACCAGGAATAAGTATAGCCTGGTGTTCCGCCTGTACTTGTCAAATCACAGCCTCCATCACCTGCACCCGCAGCACTTTCATTTGTTGTTGTAAAACTTACATTCAGTGGTGCCAGCGGAGCGGTAATTTCCACTTCGTTTATACTAACACAATTATTTGCATCTGTAGCAGTGACCACATATAGATTAGGAGCCAGATCTATAATAGTTTGTCCAGTCATTGCATTACTCCATTCATAAAGAATGGGTTCTACTCCGCCCATTTGGATAGCTGTGATTGATCCATCTGCTTCTCCAAAACAACTGACATTCATCACTTCAAAATCAACAATCATAAAGTTAGAACAATCTACTCCATCAACACCTACAACTCCCATTTCGGATATTACACAGCCGTTTGCATCAGTGACCGTTACGCTATACATTCCAGTAGTCAAATTTGTAATTGTTGCTGTTGTACCTCCATTACTCCATTCATACATATAAGGTGGTGTTCCTCCTCCAACATTTGCGGTAGCTGAACCATCACCCGCTCCCATTGCGGACTCCGATGTGGTAGTTATAGTTATAGTAATTGCTGGTGGTTCTGTCAATTCTACTGTTGTTTCAGCAATACAGCCTTCGTCATCTGTAGCCGTTACAGTATATGTTCCAGCACCAAGTCCGGTATTTGCAGCAGTCATATTTCCATTGCTCCAAGCATAGCTTATTGGTGTTGTACCTCCGGTTGTAGAAGCAATTAGCGCCCCATTTCCAAATCCATTACAGGCTAGTTCAATTGTTTCTATTGCTATTTCAAAATCAGTACAGTCTACGGCTGGTGGATCGGTCAATTCTATATTTTGTTC
>CAYXQH010000599.1:0-4183 GCA_964467425.1 uncultured Saprospiraceae bacterium | reverse complement strand
AGGGTAAAAAATCTTCTAATGTACTTGGTGGTTCCTCCACTTTTGGTATTTCCACTACAATCTCTTTTTCAGGTTTCGGAGTGACAGGAGGTATCTCAACAATCGTTAAGCTATCTGGAGGAACAACAACTTCATCAGGAGTCTCTGGCTGTGAAATAACTGCTTTATAAATATCATTACAACAAGATTTATTCGTTTTCTCTAAATACATCGAGCCCAAACGATTAGAAGAAAGATAAGCAATCGTTGAGTCTTGATTTAAGGTAAAGTATACATCATTATAACTGCTATTCAACGGGTATCCAGTATGTTCTATAGAAGTCCATTCACCTGCAGCATAATCAGCTCTATAAATATCATAGCCTCCTAATGTTTTTCGACCATCAGAACTGAAGAAAAGTGTATTACTTGGATTATGAAAAAATGGAGAAAGGTCATCTCCTTCTGTATTGATAGATTCTAAATTTTTCGGCTTTCCAAATTTACCTTCTTTAGAAATATCGCTTACCCAAATATCCAATTTTCCTTTTCCATCTTTTCGGTTACTGGTATATAATAAAAATTCAGCGCCCGTTTCTTTTCGGATTCCAATCGTTGGATGCGTAGAAGAGGTTCCTTCTTTGTTTATAAAATCGGGTAATTTTTTTGATTTATTCCATCGCCTTCTTTTTACATTCTTATCTCGATAATAAATATCACACCGGATTTCCATCGCAGCGCTATATTCGCAAAGTGTAAAATAAACTCTGTTGCCCGACGTATTAAAAGTGGTATGGGCTGTTAGTTTAGTAGCTTCATTAAACTTCCGTCGCAAAGGTCTTCCTTTAGAACCTTTAATAGACATCATCACTTTTGAAATCTTTCGAGGAGGGTCATGATCATCACTTGGATTATCATATTTAAAGGAGGTATAATATAAAGTATCACCTCTGAGCAAAGGTCCAAACTCTGAATAAGGTGTATTCACACGTTTATTAAGTTGTTGGATTTTTACATCATCCGCTTGACTAATAACTTCCTGTGCCCACTTACAATTTTCAATGGCAACCTGTGCCTCCTTTTTAAAAGTGGCATTTGAAGTATTAGAAAGATAGCTTGAAAATTTTGAAATAGCTTCGTCATAATTCCCCATCGACTGATAGACATTTGCGAGCCAATAATTTGTCAAAGGGTACTTATCCGAATCTTTACTTGATAATACTTTTTTATAATTTTCAACTGCAAAATCATAAGCATAAAACATTCTCGCCACTTCTGCATATTTATAAATAGTACTGACTTTTTTCTCATTAATTTCCATGGCATTACGATAATATTCTAATGCCGCACCATAATCTTTATTTTTAAAAGCCTTATCCCCAGCTTTCTCAAAAGCTTTTGCGGTCTGACCTTGAACCTGGATACTAAACAGTAAAATAAAGGATAAAAAAGATAGAACTTTCATATAGAAATGAAGCGTTTAAAAAATTGGACAAGCTTTAAATGTTTTCGGTGGTTTCACTTTAGTGATTGTATATATCACAGCCACTTCCGGGCCTCCAGCTCCATTTGTAGCTTCCTTAAACTCTGAAATATTTATATCGTAACTTAACTCTACGTACCACATTAAATATCGAAATCCAATGGTGGGAATAACTGCGTCACTTTCATCAGCATATCGAAAATTTGTACCAAAATTAACGGACATCTCTTTTCCGCGAGCATCGCTCAGTTTGTAAACAACAGCCGATCCAACTAAATACTCATGGTATTTCCCTTGAAATTGACTCAACAATCTAAACTTTAAATCCATTTTATCATTCATTCTCGTGAGGCCAATTACATGACTTGTAATTCGAAATGGCAAAGTAGAAGGAGTCTGATTATAAAAATTTTGATCAGGTTTTGTTAAATGATAAAGTCCTGCTCCAACGTTTATACTAAAACCATTATCGTTTTGAGCATGAAAATTCAAGCCTGTTCCAAAATCTAAAAAAGTCTTATTGGTATTATCAAAATCCTCTCTTGTATCAAGCGAGGGATCAAATATATCTCCATTATATTGGTTTTCAAATGTGAGTCCATTTAGATCAAATCCCCGACTCAATGAACCAACCTGAAATCCCAAAGTCAAAAAATTGTAATCACTCAATCGATGTGTATAAGAGCCTGTCAATGACAATTGGGTTAAACTTAAATCTCCAGCCCCTTGTTTATCATAATTAAAAACACCTCCAACTGCGAAGAATCCGTTTGGAGCAATTTTATTAAATATCTTGGTATCATAAGACCCAGAAAAAGTTAGATAGGGCACTGGGACGGATTCCCATTGATTTCTATAATTACCAACAAATCTCACATCTTCCGGAAATACTCCCGCTAGAGCTGGGTTTAAATTCATTGGAGAATTGTAAAACTGTGAAAAATGAATATCCTGCGCAAAGAGAAAATTTGCGCTAAGGAATGCGATCATAAAAAGACTCGATAAATATCTGTTAAGTTTCAACGTAAATAGCATTAGTTTTCGGACATTATAAAGTAGCTTCGATTACACAATTTAGTAAAAACCACTTTTAAACTGAAGTATTCCTTAAAATAATACCAGCTTCGTAAAATTAATTACCTTTAACTATAGCACCGAAGTTGATTTTTCTAGTACTATATAATATAAGGAGCTTATTTAGACACTAAAATTAAATTTAAAGCAAGCCATGATAAAAGTTGGTATAACCGGTGGAATTGGAAGTGGAAAAACAACAGTCTGCAAAATATTTGAATTATTAGGCATTCCAGTTTATTATGCTGATGACCGGGCAAAATGGCTCATGGTAAATAATTCTGACATTATCCATCAATTAAAAGATGCCTTTGGAAAAGAAGTCTATTTTGGAAATGGGAACCTTAATAGAAAATATTTGGCCGATATAGTGTTTAATGATCGTACCAAATTGGATGTTTTAAATAAAATAGTCCACCCAGTAGTCGGCATCGATGGTATAGAATGGCATAATAGTCAGACAAATGTTCCTTTCACTTTGAAAGAAGCAGCCCTTTTTTTTGAAAATGGTACCTATAAAACGATGGATAAAATGATAACCGTTACAGCTCCTGAAAATTTAAGGATTCAACGCGTTATGGCTAGAGATCAAATCAGCGCAGCCGATGTAAAGAAAAGAATCGATAAGCAATTACCTGATTCTGAAAAGGTAAAGCACTCGGATTTTGTTATTTTGAATAACGAAAATCATAGCTTGATACTTCAGGTTTTAAAAATTTATAAAGGCCTTTCTCAATATTCTTAGATTAACAATAGATTTACGCAAAGTTAACTTACCAGCCTTTTTTTCATATTATACTTTTACTTAATAAGTTTGGAACAAAAGTTGTTATCAAAAAAATAGATATCAAAATGATCCATGATCTACATTTTGATATTCTTATTCTCAACTGGTTTATTACATCAATATATGTAGCAAAAAATCACGAAAGGCTTTTAAAACGAAATCAAAATTCTAAATATGAATTCTCATTTACTTCAATCGAAAAAAACAAAAGGTTCAACAAGTTTGCTCAAATTAAAGCTTTAACTTTTATGAACTAACAAGCCCTATTGAAAGCTAATCATCCCAATTATAATTTTGCTCAAAATGGTCTTTTATTAATTGATTATCCATAGGATAAATAGCCTTTTTAATGACGAAAAGCTTATTATTTACTGTTTTCAGGTTTTTAGAAAAATATAATTTAACTACACATTGTGACGGTATCATTACAATATTGTTAAATAAGGAATCTAATGAAAACAAAGAAATATCTGCATTAAGAGTCTCTATATCAGATAATTAAGCAGAATCCAATAAATACTGGAAGTCCTTAACAAATGTTAAAAAGATAATATTTGATACTTTTGAATAGCTAACACCTTTTCTTAATCCTTTTTTTGTTGTACCTTTAGGGCTGAACAAAATGCTAACGCATAAAGTTAAGAGAACACTTTAACACACACTGGTTAACTCATCACATTAAACCCCAGTCTTTATCCCAAAAACTTTGTAAGATATTTTTTATTACAAAGCTCTACTTAAACCTAATTGATACAAAATGTAAAAGGACATTAAGGATTGATAATTAATCATTCCTTTGGTATAAGTGTACGCTATTACCTAAGTATATCAGTAAACTGGTTAAACTTTGTCAGTTGGTG
>CAYXQH010000598.1:0-4204 GCA_964467425.1 uncultured Saprospiraceae bacterium | reverse complement strand
TTTCCGGGATGTGACCAGTAACCGCTAATCCTCCAGATTCTTCACCACCAACCAAAACTTCTTCTTGAGTCATGATTTCAGCGATATATTTAAATCCAATTTTCGTTACCTCACATTCCAGGCCAAACATGCCTGCTAGTTTTTTCATTTTATCCGTAACGGAAAAGGTAATAACAACCTTGCCTGTTTTCTCTTTATATTTAAACATATACAATAACAACAGGAGAAGGATATGGTGGGAGTCTACAAAATTACCATCTTCATCATACATTCCGATACGATCGGCATCACCATCATTCGCAATCCCTAATTTGATATCCGGATCATTTTTGATCAATGCAGATAATTCTCCCAGATTTCTATGTATTGGCTCTGGTGCCTGACCTTTAAAAGAAGGGTCATCATCGCAATGAAGTAAAACAGCGTCTGGTAAAATCTGCTTCATAGCACGTTGACCAGCTCCATACATCGCATCATAAGCTACTTTGAATTTTGCATTTTTAATGGTTGCTAAATCAAAGTTGGCTTTAACATGCTCGATATAAATATTTTCAAGATCGATGTAATTTAAAAGACCGTTGTCAAACATATCGTCCAGTGATGGTAGATCAGACATTACGGTTTCTGGTATTTCATCTTCGACCTGAGCAATATGGACAGGAATAGTTGGACCACCATAAGCAGATTTTAATTTAAATCCATTATAACTAGGTGGATTATGACTTGCTGTAATTACAACACCAAGATCAGACTTCGTTTTTACAACACCTAAAGAAACCATAGGCGTGGAAACAAAACCTTTAGCCAGGTTTACTTTGATATTATAAGCACCAAAAACCCGAGCGGAAATTTCAGAAAACATCTTTCCACCAAATCTACAGTCATGTCCAATTACAACCTTGCTAAAGCTATTTTTTTGCATCCATTTGGCTGTAGCTTCAGTGATACGGATTACGTTGTCTACTGTATATTCTTTTGCAATGATTGCTCTCCAGCCATCTGTTCCAAATTTAATTTTTGTCATATTGATAAGCGTATGTTTAATATTGTTAAGTATTTAAGTATAAAATCCCACTATTTCTACCATCAATATTAGTTATTTTTTTTTGTTTGCAAGAAAAGCTCTAATATTGGCGGCTGTCAATAATGATATGATATTTTCTACGGTTCTTTTTTCAGAAGGTTTGTTCGAATTATAAAAATCTATAAATATTTTGATCCTCACAGATTCTTATCGCCATAAAGGTCTTAGACGCAAACTTATTGCTTCTATTCGAGAAAAGGGTATTAAAAATGAAAGAATTTTGAAGGTAATGGAAGAACTGCCTCGCCATTTCTTTTTGGATAAAGCCTTTGAAGAGCTATCTTATCAAGATAAAGCCTTTCCTATTGGAAAAGAACAAACCATCTCTCAGCCTTATACTGTAGCTTATCAAACCCAATTATTAGAAATTAAGAAGCGTGAAAAAGTTTTGGAAGTCGGGACTGGCTCGGGTTATCAAGCGGCTATTCTGGCACTGATGGGAGCAAGAGTCCATTCTTTAGAACGACAGGAGTTTTTATACCATAAAGCAAAAAAAATGGTCGATGCTTTACGGATCAATAATATAAGAGTCTATTTGAGAGATGGATTTAAAGGGTTGCCAGAGATGGCTCCTTTCGATAAAATACTAGTCACTGCTGCAGCAACAGAGATACCTGAAAATCTGAAAAATCAATTAGCTATTGGGGGCTTGATGGTGATTCCGGTTGGTCCAAGAGATGTGCAGAAAATGATTAGACTTACCCGTGTTTCTGAGTCAGAATTTAAAACAGAAATATTAGATAGATTTCGATTCGTACCTTTCTTAAAAGGAATTAATAGAGAGAAAGAATAAAGAAATTAAAAAGGGCTAAGAAGTTAAAGAGGATTAAAATAAATCTCCCTTAACTTCTTAGCCCTTTTTAATGCCTTAGTCCTCCTTTATCTTACCACCCTTCCATTAGCTGTTCGAGATTTTACTTTAGTATCTCTTTTTCGTTTAAGATCTACTAATAATACAGCATAGGCACTTTCTGTCGGAGTATAATATGTTTTATTATCATAGGAAACTTTTCCACCTCGTCTGCCCTTATTCCAGTCTTTCGCTCGTAAGGTATATCTACCTCGCGCTTTTTTACTAGGGCCAAATATCAAATATGGGTCATCATATTCACGAGATTCGAAACTTATCGCAAAACGATCTTCTTTTGGTTGAAATAAAAATACGCCTGGCGTTCCTTTTTTAATAACGATCTCTTCAACTCTTTTGCCATCAATTATTTTGATTTCACCATGTTCAATTTTAGAACTCCCTTTTGTGGCTTGTCTTCTTAAGACAATATCCTCAGAAACATAGAATTGAATTTGCTTTAATTCTCCTTCAGACCAACCATTTTCTTGATGCAATCGTTCGGTAAATGGCGTTAATTTAGGGCTACAACTACTGAGTAGAATAGTAAAAATGGCAAGAGGCAGTACGAATTTTAGTTTTTTCATTGCTTAATTAAATTATGAGTGATAGAAATAAGTGTGTAAAAGTAATTTTCCATAAAACTATGTAAGTATTTACGGAATAGACGTAATAAGAGTCTGTTTATAAAACGAACTTAAATTACGTGTATATTACAAATATGCGCTCAAAACCATGCTTTTACAATAGCCTTAACTGATATTTAACCATTTCGGGCGTCACACTTTAGTCTTTAACGCTATTTTAATCAGCTATTTCGGTGTTATTTTTGTTGTAGACAGAGCATAAGTAGTTTTAATTTAATTATTTAAAACCTTCTTGGCTATATATGAAAACATCAAATTTCCAGAATTACACTTTTTTATTGATTTTTTTAGCTTTTGGTGCGCAGACACTAAAGGCTGATGTTGTTTATTCCATTCCGTTGAAAGGACAAGAACATCAGATCGGTAGTTTATTGAACTGGTCCACACAGAATGAAGTTGATAGTGAAGTTTTTATTGTAGAAAAATCTACTGACGGGATAGATTATCAGGTGATTGGAGAGGTAGAAGCTCTTGGGAATTCTAATTCTGAGAAAGGGTACCGTTTTTTAGATGTTGGAGTAAATAATGAGCAATCGTATTATCGATTAAAGCAATTAGATGTTGATGGAACAGCAAGTTTCTCACAAACGATTCTTTTGAAGAAAGAATTATCTAATAATTTTATGGTGCTCGCAATGAGCAATACCTTAACAAACGATATTTTTACCGTGTCTGTTGATGCTTCAATAGATGATGAAGTATATTATGCTATTAAAACGTTGAAAGGTGAAATCGTGAAGGAGTCGAAGATGGAATTGTTTTATGGTATAAATGAAATCATGGTAGATTTACGTGATGAACCTGAAGGCTCGTATTTTTTAGTCTTGAAAGTAAAAGATGAAAAAGAACGATTAGTGATTCAGAAAGTAGATGACGAGATAAAGAAAAAAGAAAATGTTGCTAGCAAGAAAAAATCTTCTGGCGGATAATATTAAAAGAAATACATTCTAAATTTAGAATGTGTATAAGATTTAATGGTCTCAAACTATAAAAGGATTACCAACAATTGGTTGTCCTTTTTCGTTTTTATGCCTTTTCTAGCCAATCGGATTTCAACAAACTAAATAATTCCAAATCATAAAAGGTACCGTATAAAGCGCAAGCATCTCGAAGTGTACCTTCATGGGTAAATCCAAGCTTCTTTGGTATAGCCAGACTTTTTAAATTCTTACTAATTATTTTTACCTCGATTCTATTCATCGCCATATGTTTAAACGTATAATCTATTAAGGTTTTGCAGGATAAAGTCACGATCCCCAGTCCTTGTAAGTCTTCGCTTAGCCAATAACCTATTTCTGCAAAATGATGATCCTTATTAATTTTTTCAAAGCCTACAGAGCCTGCTATTTTATTTTCATAAAAAATAAAAGTAGTTAGCTTTTGTCCACCGGTATTAAACATGCGGGAAGTCTTCAAAAACTCCTTTACATCCTGGGAAGAATCTGTTTTATCCACCCAACTTAACCACCTTCTGAGATAAGGTCTTTGAGCATCAATAAGATCAAACAATGTATCTGCAAATCCAGCCTCGGGAAGTCGAAGTTCAATTTTATCTGAAACTTTTAGAGAAGTTTTGCCGTTTTTCATGCTTGTATGTGTTACGCATTAGGCTTTTTAAGTCTTATA